>USSR01000308.1 GCA_900557355.1 uncultured Bacteroides sp. | reverse complement strand
TCTTGGCATTGGCTGTATGGCTATTAGTCAGCAAGTTACAAGACATCAACTTAGATCCTCAAAGCATTATTGCCCCCATTGAAGATATGGCCAATATCATAAAAAACAGGACTGGCTATGATGTTCTGGGTAAAGACACCACTTCTTTTATTATTTCTGCATTGCCTGCCATAGGACAATTCGTAATGGGTAGTATCAGTAGCTTTGCTGTCAATCTCTTTGTATTGGTATTTGTTCTATACTTCATGCTGATAGGCGGACAAAAGATGGAGCAATACACCAGTGACATACTTCCCTTTAATAAAGCGAATACAGATCATGTAGTGAGAGAAATAAAGATGATTGTACACTCCAATGCGGTCGGCATTCCCTTACTGGCAATCATACAAGGTGGAGTGGCCATGATAGGTTACTGGTTCTTTGATGTTCCGGATATTCTGTTAACGGGATTTCTCACCTGCCTTGCAACAGTCATCCCTATGGTAGGTACAGCCTTGGTCTGGTTCCCGATTGCTGTCTATATGGCATTATCCGGCGATCTCTTCAATGGTATCGGCCTGGCTATATTCGGAACTCTGATTATCTCTCAACTCGACAACCTGATACGCTTTATCCTACAAAAAAGAATGGCTGATATACACCCGCTAATCACTATCTTCGGAGTAGTAATCGGATTGTCTCTATTCGGCTTTATGGGAGTCATATTCGGACCACTATTACTCTCATTGTTCTTCTTGTTCGTGGATATGTTTAAAAGAGAATATCTGGATAAGCCGAAATAGATTAAAAACAAAGGCGGAAAATCCCTCCATCAACAGAGAAACTTCCGCCTGTAGAGTATTAAGATAGTCAAGTATCCAACACCCTAACCAGTAGTTATAATGAAAATATAGTAACAGTGCCTGTGATGCCGTGACCTATAGATTAAACCATCCATAAGCATAAGCCCCGTTATCTCCTTTTATTTCTATCAAGAATGCTCCAGTCATGTCAGGTGACAACTGAATATTCTTCAAAATAGAAGTAGTGATATTCTCAGAAGAAGTATACACCGGAACACCATCTTGGGAAATGGTTATTTCAACTTCGCCTACAGCGGCAAAGAAATTGATTTCTACCAAATTATTCCCGCACAACGTTGCAATAATAGGAATATCAGGAGTTATTGAACGATGCCTATTTCCATCATCAGAATTTGTTTCAAAGGGGATATCATTACCAGATAAAGTTATCTCACCTACTACTTCCAAATCACCAATCATGGATGAATGGGCATTAACTGTAAACAGGAAAAAAAATCCTATCAGACATAAAACAGACTTAAATTTCATTGCTTTTATTGTTTAATTTTGGCTCAAAGATAAAACTCTAAAACCACATAACCTAAAACAGAATATGGACAAAAATCAAGAAGTTACTTCACTGTTAATCAAGTCAATAAAATAGAATTATTCATGAAAGTATGGACAAAAATCCCCCCATTAAAAGAACAAAATAAACTCTTCCAATGACTTTTCTTTGTCTATACATAAATGTTCCTTTAGTCTTAGCTTCATTCGGTAAACAGAATTCCGCTCACAATCAAAAACAAACATCAACTGATTAGTCGTAAATCCTACCTTCAGTAAGGTCGCTAGGATAAGATCAGTTTTTGTCATAGTATAGTTTGAGTTTAAACGTGAGATAAAATTGGCGAAGATCAAGTCCATGAAATCAAAGAGATTCCGCCTCTCTTCCAAAGTCATCCTTTGAACGATCAATTCTCCTTTATTCAGCTGTTCTAATACACAAGAAGCTTTTATGCATGTATTTTCGCGTAGCTCTTTATTTTCTGCAGTCAACAATATTATTTTTCCGTTCAAATCAGCTATTTTCTTCTTTTTTGCTAACTGCTCTTCTTCACTCTTCTGTTTATACTCATCTATACGGAATGCATATTCTTCTATTTCTTTTTGATTTTTTCTGATTGTATCGATGTTCCGTTGAAAGCGTCTTCTGTATTTAGTCCTGATTATTACGATAGAAATTACCATTAGAATAGTAATTAACAGGATTAAGTAGAACTGACTCTTTTTTTCCAGCTTAATCTGTTCATTTTCCATTCTTAATTTCTCATTATCATATTTCTTTTGCAAGGTTAACATTTGTTTCCGCAAGTCTTCATTAT
Source organism: uncultured Bacteroides sp. (assembly GCA_900557355.1). Taxonomy (GTDB): domain Bacteria; phylum Bacteroidota; class Bacteroidia; order Bacteroidales; family Bacteroidaceae; genus Bacteroides. The sequence continues at coordinate 5,776 of USSR01000308.1, read as the reverse complement.
GTACAATATCCAACAAAGAATCGGATTGTTCTTTGTAAAAAAGAGCATCCTTATAGTTCTTCCTTGTCTTTTCTAACCCAGATAAATAATTATATGCTCCAGCCCGTGTATACCTCTTACTACTCTTCACCACCTTCTTGAAGCATCGTTCGGCTTCATCTAAATTTCCCATAGACAGATAAGCCTTACCTAAGGATATATAATAGTGATATTGACTAAGAGTATTGGAATCACTCGAAAGAGCTTTCCAGAAAAAGCCAACAGCCGCTTCGTAATCTTTCTCTTTCTCAGCCATGATTCCAAGTATCTGAAAAAGAGAGGAACGTACCCGATGCGTAGTATCCGGCAAAAGCTTTAATCCTTCATCAACATACCATCTGGCGGTGTCATTACTGGCTTTCATCATATATCCACGCGCCAGATTCCGGTATCCATACACAACACCTAAAGTATCCCCTGCCAATTTATAGTAATCAACCGTCTTCTTGAAGTTCCGAATAGAAGCATCATACATTCTTTGGTTATAATTCAACATTCCGATATTTTCTTCCAGCAATCCTTGCAGTTTATGCTCTTGAGTTCCCTCCAATAAAATCTGTGCATTCAGATAAGCATTCATTGCTTCCGTACTTTTATCCTGATACGAAAGCACATTTCCATAATAAAAAGATGCCTTTCCGGCTTTTACCTTATCATTATGGTTTTCATAATAATTTATTGCAATTTTTATCAGAGAATCAGATTGCAAACTATCCAAATAGTTCTTATCTCGCGCTTGTGTCAGCAAGAAGGCATAGTCTGCTTGCTGGCGACCATGCAATCTATCCGGGTGAGGTATCTGTTGCAAAAGATATAGAGCACTGTCCGGATGTATCTCCATACACTCTCCGGCATGCGACAAAAGAAGATCTGCTTTATCAACAGAAGAGGTACAGTTCCAGAGAAGTCCTAATAGGCATAATAATGCATATATCAGATATAGATTCTTTCGCATGCTTCAAATCTTCTTGTTTTATAACAGTGCCAAAGATAATGATTTTAGCTATTTATGCGAATCACTATCTAACAATATCTTTCAATTTTATGGTCTGAAACGTAATATGAGCTACACTACTTTCATAAAGGATGCCGATAGTTTCTTTATCAACCATGGTAAGACAAGTATATCCCCAGTTGTTGTCCTCATCCAACAGCAACTGATGTTCCGGTAGCCAGGTTACACCTCCATCCAAACTAATCTTAATAGTAATGTGATGGCGTCCCTTCGTTGTATTGGGGTTAGAGAATATGAGTAAATCCCGGTTTAAAACATTCTCACCGGCTTTTACATGAATCAGACTTGCCATACAAACAGGCTCCTGTAAAGCTTTACGCGAAGATTCATGTTCAATCCATGTCTCACCCAGATCTTTCGTAATCGCCACAGCACGACTTCCACCCCGATTATCACGCATATTCAGCATCAAGGCTCCCGGCTGCACCTCAGCAACCTGCGCCTCTGTGGTATTGGTACGTGCGTAGTTATGTATTTTCCAAGTTTCACCCTGATCCTTGCTATACATGATACCCGCATTCGGCACACGGGTAGAATCTATAAACTGAATGGGAAACACTAATGTGCCATCTTCCATTGTGATTCCACGTCCGGGTCCTTGCAACAAGAAGTACCAAGTAGGATCTTTCACTTGTTCAGTAATGTTAATAGGGGCTGACCAACTTTTACCATCATCCGTACTCTTGGCCAAGACAAGTTGTGCCGTATGATTCAGATCCAATCCCGGATGTGAACTCCACCAGGCACGTTGATTTCCCATACCATGTATCCAAGCGGCAACTATCCATACATTATTAGTCTTCGTATCCACCAATATAGACGGATCACCCACCCCATTCTGTGCCGAAGGCAGTCCACCCATTTCACCAAAAGCCAAAGGCAGGCGCATCTTTTCCCACGTCTTTCCCCCATCCGTACTACGACTTAAACCGACGTCTATATGTTCTTGAAGATCGACACTGCTGTTATAGCGTACATCATAAACGCCTAACAAAGTTCCGTTATTAGTAGTCACCAATCCCGGAATACGATATGCTGCCGAATGATCATCGCCTGCATGACGTACCCCCACCCCCATCCGATGCTCAATATTTTGCGGAGAAACAACATTTAGAGGTGCTTCTTTGCCATCCAGAGTAACCGAAGCAATGGCCGCTCTGACCTTAGCATCCAACGAAGTTTCCGGTTTCATCTGTAAACTGACCCAGAAGAAGTTAATCCCCGGAAACAAACTCTGGTTAGCATCGAGAATAAGGCGTTTTTGGAGTCTAATCACTTCCGCCTTTTTAATGGAATAGGAAGGATTTGCCGCCAAAGTCTTTCCGGCAGTATGACTTGATATGTATTCTACGGGAGCAAAGCGCCCTTTATTTCTATCCTGCAAGGCTTCAGTGCCACTATAGTAAAGCTTTACCGATTGGATATCAGAAAGATTAGTATCTTCTCTAAAATTCAGAATGACTCTGTTCAACATCGTACTTTCCTTAGCATCCAAACGCAAATAGAACAATACATTATCCACTCTTTCTATCAAAACCGGAACTTGTGTCTCACGGATAAAAATTGTATCTGCAGCCCGGACCACCGGAATGATACATGATAAACAGAAAAGTATAAAAAGCAAAAGTATAGACTTCTTCATAATATAGATAAAGTTAATAAGAATGTTAGAAGCTACAAAGATAACATTCAATAATAAAAATCCCACATTTGCTGCCTCAAAGTATTTTTTGTTTCATCTTCCTCTTGCTGTAACATCCCTATTTCCTGAAGATGATAAAGCCTCTCCAGCAAAACGACAATCTGCTTTTCACAAATATGCATATCACATATTTCTTTAATCCAATCGACGGTTTCTTCAAGAACAACGACAGAAGAAAGGGTACATGTCTTTTGTTTTTCCGGTTTACGAAGCATATCTGCCATAAACGACAGAATTTTAGAAACCATCTTCTTACTACGGCTACGGAAACGGGATTCCGGATTTTTCAAACGCAAAAGAAAATATTCTCCAACCCATAAAGAAGCAATGAATGCCTCGGAAGAAGGCTGTTTTATCCCTTTCCAGAATTTAATCAGGAAAGTATCCACTTCTTCCAATATGCCGTCTGTATTATCATTTATATAAAACCTGTGTGCAAGGCATTCTATTACACATCCCAATTTAGCCACACAGACTCCATCTTTATTATCAGCGACTACTTTTTCCGCTTCTCTCAAGAATTTAAAAGCATTATCCTCTTCCACATGGTCGTCATACAACCGGAACTGGTGGAATAATGAGAGAGATTGGCACAGCAAGTCATCAAAGGAGCAATCCGCATCATTCATATTCAAACGATTCATTCATTTCGAAGCTATAAAGATAGGAATGATAAAGATAATAACAAGCAAAAGAGAGTGGACAAAATTAACATCCAAAAGACAATTAATTTTCAGCACATTACCTCATTAAAAAAGAGATTTTTCTAATGAAAGGTGGACAATTCAGAAAAGAAATGCGCAACCCGCTTCACACTTATCAGCAGAAAACGAATTGCGCAATTCACTTTTATATGAAGATTTACTTCAGCAAAGAAGCCGGATCCAAGTGGTCTGCTTCAATATCCTTAAAGTAGCGATAGGTGCCTACTTTCAATTCAAAAGTAGCTGCATCGTCAGCAACAATAATACCTTTTTCATGCATTTGCAACGCACTGATGGTCCACATTTGTGTGATGGCACCTTCTACAGCATGATAGAGTGCAAGAGCTTTATTATGTCCGTTTACAATAATCATCACTTCCTTAGCTGAAAGTACCGTCCCTACGCCTACTGTCAAGGCTGTTTTAGGCACTTTATTCACATCGTTATCAAAGAAACGGGAATTGGCGATGATAGTATCCGTCGTCAGCGTCTTCTGACGTGTACGGGAAGACAAAGAAGAACCCGGTTCGTTGAAAGCAATATGTCCGTCGGGACCAATACCACCCATAAAGAGGTCGATACCACCATAAGATTTGATCTTCTCTTCGTAACGGGCACACTCAGCATCCAGATCGGCAGCATTACCATTCAGGATATTGGTATTCTCCGGATTGATATCAATATGGTTGAAGAAATTATTCCACATGAAAGAATAGTAGCTTTCGGGATGTTCCTTCGGCAAGCCGACATATTCATCCATATTAAAAGTAACTACATTCCGGAAGGAAACAATTCCTTTCTTGTTCAGGTCGATTAACTCCTTGTACATGCCAAGCGGTGATGAACCGGTAGGGCAACCCAGGACAAACGGTTTTTCAGGCGTCGGATTAGCAGCCTTAATTTTAGCAGCTACATAGTGAGCAGCCCACTTAGATACGGATTGATAATCCGGTTGAATGATTAATCTCATTGCAATTGTTTTTTATCAGGTTAATAAATTAGGGGTATTTTCAGTCAATTATTCCCTGTCCTTCTTCAGGCGGTCTGCCATAGAACGTGCCAGGTGTTCGCATTGTTCGTAAGTGATATCCTTCATTGCCTGTTTCATCTCTACAGGATCGGCTATAATTTCAAATTTGCTCTTTTCTGCAAACTCTGCCATACGTTTCACCGCAGCGCCTGCCCAGGTGAACGAACCGAAATAACCCAGATAGCGACCTTTTATCTCACGAATCAATATCTTAGAGAGTAAAGATTCTATATCCGGATAAATCTGGTTACTGTAAGTAGGGCTACCAATAATTAAGCCACGATATTTAAAAATGTCTGCAATAATATAAGAAGGATTACTCTTGCTTACATTATGCATCACAATGTTCTTGATGCCTTGTGCTGAAAGTTCAGCAGCAATAGCTTCTGCCATCTGTTCCGTATGGCCATACATGGAGCCATAGGCAATTACCACACCTTCATCGGCAGCATAACGGCTCAGTTTATCATAAATGCCTATTACTTTACTAATATTATCTGTCCAAACAGGACCATGAGTAGAACAAATAGTCGTAATGTGCAAACCGCCCAGCTTTTGCAAAGCCTTCTGTACCGGAGAACCGTATTTGCCTACAATATTAGAGTAGTAACGCACCATTTCGTCCCAATAACGGTCGGTATTGATGCGAGTATCGAGGAAGCCGCCATCCAATGTACCGAAACAGCCGAAGCCGTCGCCGGAGAATAGTACACCTTCCGTTTCGTCGAAAGTCATCATGGTTTCGGGCCAGTGCACCATGGGAGTCAGATAAAAACGTAGTTTATGATGTCCTAATGCCAGGAAGTCTTCATCTTTCACAATGTATTGTTCACCTGTCACTCCATAATAACCTTCGATCATACCGAAAGTTTGCTTGTTACCTACAATAACAATATCGGGATAATGCTGCTTAATGAGGCGGATAGAACCGGAATGATCGGGCTCCATATGGTTGATGATAAGGTATTGGATAGGGCGTTCACCTATGATACTTTTTATTTTACGGAGATATACCTCAAAATAGCAAGCATCTACCGTATCAATCAGAGCCACTGTTTCGTCGTCTATCAGGTAAGAGTTATAAGACACTCCATAAGGTAATGGCCACAAACCTTCAAACAGGTGTTTGTTACGGTCATTTACTCCCACATAGTGTATTTTTCCTTTTATCATAGTCTTCTGGTTCATAAAACTTCTTTATTTAGATTGATTCTACATTCAAACAGCCGCAAAAATAAGGCTTTTTTCTCACATTTCATATTTCTTTCCCTGATAAGCTCCAAGCT
>USSR01000307.1 GCA_900557355.1 uncultured Bacteroides sp. | reverse complement strand
AGTCCGTATATCGGTGATTTTATAGTCTCTCCTTCCGGTAACAGGATGGTATATGCTTATAAATATTTTCGTAAAATCCTGGTAATGGATACATCTGCTCAAACTGTACGGGATATTACTTTTGATGTTGACGGTGTGGAAGCCAAGAATGATGTACTTACATTAGGCCCGGATAATGTGACTTATTATTGGGGAATATCTGCTACTGACGATTACTTCTTCCTGACTTATAGCGGACGTACTCCACTTCAGGTATCGCGTGAAAACGGTAAAGGTGATGGATATATCTTTGTGGAACAATATGATTGGGGTGGTAATCCGGTAGCCCGTTATAAACTTGACCATTGGGGCAGGGTGATATCAGATGGGAAGTTATTATATCAGGTGTGTTATATGTATGACGATCCACTTTTTCTGTATACATTGCCCGGAAAAGAATAAAATAGGTTTGCAAGATAAAGGACTAAAATGATTCATCTCTGAAAAATACTTTTTATATTTGCAGCCGTTATGGCGAAGTATATATTTTTATTTTGCATATTGTTAAGTGTATTCCTTGTATCGGGATTCGAGTCTGTATCCAATGATATGAAGGAGTACAAAGAACTTCGTGTAACAGAACTGCAACAGAGTAGACCAGAATGCAACTTATCCAATGTGAATACAGAGCAATGTAAAAAGATTGTTTATGGAGGAGAATATGCAAGTAAGGCTATTGGCAATATAGCAACATCTGTTTCACGTAGTAATATTCCTTCTTCACAAGTCCTGAGATTCAATGCATTTTCTGTTGTAGCCAAGATTGTTAAATCTATAAAAGTTTTACTTCCTGAAGAAAAGAGGTTTTCTTTTCCATATTATCTTTCTCTTACTCAATATTCCAGTAGATATTATATCTATGCTTTAAGGCGTATTATTATTTAAATCTTCCTTCTCTTATAAGGCATTCTGTGCTTTATATTCTCTTTAATTATATCAATTCATATATATTTCTGTCATAAGGAGTAGCGGGAGAGCTATATTTATGTTGCGGAATATGTATATACTTTATTTCCAATAATCAATATGTAATGGAATTTATATTAGATTTTATTCTCCACATTGATCAATACATGATAGATATTGTGCAGGAATATCATACCTGGACCTATGTAATATTGTTCATAATCATTTTTTGTGAGACAGGGTTGGTGGTTACGCCTTTTCTTCCGGGAGATTCATTACTTTTTGTGGCGGGAGCTATAGCTTCGTTACCTGGAACACCGCTTGAAGTAAATATCCTTGTTCTTATCTTGTTTTTTGCTGCTGTGTTGGGAGATTCTTGTAACTATATGATAGGGCATCTCTTTGGGTGCAAGCTGTTTAATAACCCCAATTCCAGAATATTCAAGCAAAGTCATCTGGATAAGACACATGAATTTTATAAAAAATATGGTGGCAAGACTATAATCATAGCAAGGTTTGTTCCCATTGTGCGCACTTTTGCCCCATTTGTAGCTGGAATGGGGAAGATGCATTATTACTATTTCATGGTATACAATTTGATAGGGGGAGCTGCCTGGGTAGCGCTTTTCTGTTATGCCGGGTATTTCTTCGGAGACCTTCCGGTGGTGCAAGAAAATCTTAAATTGCTGATTGTAGCAATTATAGTAATTTCCATATTACCTGCCATGATAGAAGTGGTACGAGCAAAAATTAAATCAAAGAAACAGAAATAGTCGAAAACATTTAACTAAACTATCTGTTTCTAATTATATATGCCTTATAATTTGAGGTTTCATATCTTTTTATGTAACTTTATATTTTTAATCACAATAAACAGTTTATGCCATGAAATTCTTTATTGACACTGCAAATTTAGACCAGATCAAAGAAGCCTATGATATGGGCGTTCTCGATGGAGTAACCACCAACCCTTCGCTTATGGCGAAAGAGGGCATCAAAGGAGTAGATAATCAGCGGAAACATTATGTGGAAATCTGCAACATCGTACAAGGTGATGTCAGTGCCGAGGTTATTGCTACGGAATATGAAGGTATGATTAAGGAAGGTGAAGAGCTTGCTGCACTCAACCCGCATATCGTAGTAAAAGTTCCCTGTATCGCAGATGGTATCAAGGCTATCAAATATTTCACTTCCAAAGGTATCCGTACCAATTGTACATTGGTATTTTCTGTAGGACAAGCTTTGCTGGCTGCCAAAGCGGGAGCTACTTATGTATCTCCGTTTGTGGGACGTCTGGACGATATCTGTGAGGATGGTATCGCACTGGTAGGTAAGATTGTGGAAATGTATCGGTATTACGGCTATACCACACAAGTTCTTGCGGCTTCTATTCGTCATACAGCACACATTATGCAATGTATTGAAGTAGGTGCCGATGTCGCAACTTGTCCATTGTCTGCCATTAAAGGTCTGCTTAATCATCCATTGACGGATTCCGGACTGAAAAAGTTCCTGGAAGACTATAAACGTGTAAACGGATAATAAAAATACTCTTATAAGCCTATCTTTCACGGTTTTCTTGAACAATATTCGCGAAAAATAGAATAAAACAACTATTTTTGTGCTCAATATAAATATAAAACAAGAAAAAGCTGATGAAAGAAAGGCTTATAGGATTGATAAAGACGTACATCCTTTTCGTCTGTATCTTTATATTGCAGAAACCGTTATTTATACTTTACTACAGTTCTTTGTATGCAGGTACTTCCTGGACAGATCCCTTCCTGGTTATCTGGAATGGTTTACCCATTGACCTCTCGCTGGCTGGCTATCTAACGGCTATCCCCGGATTACTTTTTATTGCGTCCGCCTGGACACTTTCCAAGACGCTCCGCAGCATCTGGAATGGTTATTATTTCTTCATTGCTATTTTACTCGCTGTCATTTTCATTGTTGATTTAGGTTTATATGAGTATTGGGGGTTCCGTCTGGATGCCACGCCGCTTTTCTATTTCTTCTCTTCTCCTAAAGATGCATTTGCAAGTATGAATATATGGCAGATGATAGGTGGAATAATAGCCATGATCGTATATGCATCCTTACTTTATGTCATTTTCCTTTGGGTACAGAGAGGCATTTGGAGGGGGCTGAAGTTACCTTATCGCCGCCTGTCCGTATCGGGTGTCATGTTGTTATTGACTGCCCTGCTTTTTATTCCTATCCGCGGTGGATTCACCGTTTCTACAATGAATACCGGTAAAGCCTATTTCAGTTCTAACCAGCGACTGAACCATGCAGCTATCAATCCGGCATTCAGCTTGATGGAATCTCTTTCCAAGCAAAAAGATTTCAGTAAACAATACCGTTTTATGGAAGCGGCACAGGCAGATGAATTGATGAAGAAGCTGGTAGATCCGCAGGTACTGGATAGTACTGTGGTAGTTCCTGATACTTTGCGCACAGCTTTATTCAAAACAGAACGTCCGAATGTTATTTTCGTCATACTGGAGAGTTTCTCATCCAAGTTGATGACTACTCTGGGTGGCGAGCCGGATATTGCCGTGCAGATGGACAGCCTGGCAAGTGAAGGAGTTCTCTTTACGAACTTTTTTGCCAATAGCTTCCGTACAGACCGTGGATTGGTATCCATTCTGAGCGGTTATCCAGCACAGCCTACCACCAGTATTATGAAGTACCCTCGCAAGACCCAGAATCTTCCTGCTATTGCAGGTAGCCTGCGTGATGCCGGATACCGTACCAAATATTATTATGGGGGTGATGCCGACTTTACGAATATGCGTTCTTACCTGATGTCTTCCGGTTTTGAAAGCATTGTTTCGGATCAGGATTTCTCCGTATCAGAGCGTTTAAGTAAATGGGGCGCACACGATCATCTTGTTTTCAATCGTCTGTTGGAAGATATAAAGGCTGAAGCGGCGGATACAACTATGGCAGATAATGCCCGTCCGTTCTACCGGGTATTGCAGACCTCCAGCAGTCACGAGCCTTTTGAGGTTCCCTATCGTCGTCTGGCGAATGATCGTTTGAATGCTTTTGCCTATACTGATAGTTGTGTAGGTGACTTTGTGAAGCGTTTTCGTGAATTGCCGCAGTGGAAGAATACGGTAATAGTATTTGTGCCCGATCATCTGGGAGCATATCCCGAACAATTGAATAATCAGTCGGTAGACCGCTATCAGATACCTCTGTTATTGGTTGGCGGTGCAATTAGCGAACCAAGACGTATTGATGTGTACGGTTCACAACATGATATTGCTGCTACTCTGTTGGCACAATTATCCTTGCCTCATCAGAAGTTTGTATTCAGCAAAGACATGTTGAATCCTGCTTCTCCTCATTTTGCTTTTTTTGCAGTTCCGGACCTTTTCGGTATGGTAACACCGGAAAACCTGCTGATATTTAACTGTGAAGCAGATGCTGTAGCAGTAGATGAAGGCACTGCGAAAGGAGGGAACTTGCTGCCGGGCAAGGCTTATTTACAGAAATTGTATGATGACATTGCTAAAAGATAAAACAAGATGATGCTATTAGACATTTTGAATCAGGTAGTCGATATTGATACTGATATATTCCTCTCCATCAACCGGATGCACAGTCCGTTCTTTGATTATTTTATGAGTGCATATAGTGGTAAATGGATTTGGGTGCCTATGTATGCTGCTATCTGGTATGTCATGCTGCGCAATTTCCACTGGAAAGTGACTTTGTTCTGTATGATTGGGTTAGCACTCGTCATTACCATTGCTGACCAGACAGGTGCAACGTTGATACGTCCTTATGTGGAGCGCCTTCGTCCGGCTAATCTGGAAAATCCGATATCCAATATGGTGCACATTGTAAATGGTTATCGGGGTGGGCGTTATGGCTTTCCTTCTTGCCACGCAGCCAATACTTTCGGACTGGCATTCTTTATCTGGTTCCTTTTCCGTAAGCGATGGCTCACCGTATTTATAATGGGATGGGCACTGCTGACTTGCTATTCACGCATTTACCTGGGAGTACATTTCCCGGGTGATCTTCTGGCAGGTACACTTATCGGATTGATTGCAGCATATATCGTATATCGCCTTTTTCAGAAAGTCAGCGGACATAAGACAATGGAAAAAGTTCCCCATATTTATGCTCCGATATTGGTTGGAGGATTAACAATATTGGGGATACTCATCTATTCCGCAGTAATGGTATTATAGATTAAAACTGATAATTTACCGTCGCCATGACTTCCCTCGGGCGTATATTCAGTCGCGAAGTATAACTTTGTGTGGCTGAATACGTCGTATAAGCATACTCTTTCTTGTTGAAGAGATTGTTGAGACTTGCTTCCAATCTCCATTTTTTTCTTTTATAGATAAGGGATGCATCTGCAAACACAGTATTGAGATGTGTATGTTCTCCTAAATCATTCCGGTAATGTTCGCCGGAAAGGCGCAGGTCTACTTGTCCGATGCTGAATGTGAGATGTAGCCGTTGTACAAAGTCCAGCAATGGGCTGAGGTGGGTATCGCTTCCTATCTTGCTACCGCCATACCCCAATGTCGCATGATATTCTGCTTCAAAGAGATCTGCGGGCGACCATATAATCTTAGGTTCTGCTTTCAGGTAATCATAACGGTAAGTTTGCAAAAGACTTTGTTGGTCGCTATCAGTCAGGCGCGTAAGTTGCTCCCCGTTGCTACGACTGAGCAGCAGGGTAAGAGAGGTTTTCAGATGCCAGTCGTATATGCCTTTGGACAAGGTACTGCTGAGGTTCCAGCTATCGCTGTGATTCGGCAGCTCACGTTGGGTGTAGACAATTGCATTTTCAGAAACACTTTGCTCAAAGAGGGTATTCCGATTACTGCGACTGTAGGTCAGCGAGGCTGTGACAAAGAATTCTTGCACGGTATTTTTATATTCACCATAGAGATTATAAGTCTGCGTAGTGCTCGTTGGAAAAAGGCCGTTACCGCTTCGCCAGGTACGGTAGTCGGTTTGGTAAAGTCCCGGATATAGGTCGGAGAAATCTCCTGCCGAACGTTTCAGGCTGCCATAGAGAGAGAACGTCCAATGGTAATCCAGTTTGTAACGCAAATACGTGGACGGATTGAATAATAGGAATGATCGTTGCTGTGAGAAGTATCGTTGTGCTTTTAGGGGCAGTGAAAGTGTAGCCAGCCATTTACCCCGTTGCAACTGGAAATAGGGGTTGAAATACAATGACAGGTTAGAGGCGTTGAAGTCATTAGGTTGTGTAGGCGGAATATACTTCATAGTAGCCCGTTCCCCTTGTATTCCTGCTTTGTATTGCTGGGTAAAGCCGTTGTACTTGCGCAGATATGCCGCACTATTATCTGTATAGAAACTGTGCTGATTGAATTTGCTTTTTCCTTCTTCAAGTAATAAAGATGCGGGCTGGTAAGCATACTGCGTTGCCGAGCGGAATTCCCAGGTACTATTTTCCCGGTTCCGGATGAGATTGAAATAATTTCCCGCACTCAGCCGGGAAGTTCGTAGAGTTTGTCTGAGTTCTTCCGAACGACCATGGTTTATTTCCCCATCCATTGTGAAGCGGTTGGATATATAGTTGCGATTGCTGTTATCTTCATAACGAAGTTCCAGATTGGCGGCATCACTTCTCAGGCGATAATGATAAGTTTCATCTATTTGTATGGTATCCGTTGGCTGATAATAGATTTGCGTATTTCCCCGTTGTTGCCGGATCACGTCATGAGTGTATCCAGCTTGCATACGTAAACTGCGATCTTCATTCCATTTGTACATCCGGTTGCCATTCAGGGTGTGCGTCTCATTAAACAATAAGCGTTTTTTATCCAACGGTGCACTGATGCCCGGCTGTGCTAGAAAACCGGAAAGTGGCACTTCCTGCCAACCGCTTCCTGTCAATATTGTCTGTTCGTTGCTGAGGTCCTTGCCATTGTTATTCGTCTTGTAATTGTAGACACTCTGCTTGCCTTTGCCCAGTTGAAGGGCATTCAGCCCGCCTTCCCATAAGAGTTTATCATTGTCATCGCTCCATCCGGCACCCAGTGTGGTGTTAGCTATCCATTGATCCCGCGCTTTCGGATCGAGTTTCAGGTTCAGAGCCACTTCTTCAGAGTTAATCTTTCCTTTCAGGGCCTTTACGGACTGATAGTTTTCCATGATTTCAGCCGTTTTCACAGCTTTGGCACTCAGGTTATTGTTGATCTGGTTGTAGCGTCCGCCTGTGACGTCCATTCCCTCTACAAAGTAGTGGTCGATGGCTTTCCCTTTGTACTTAACTTGTCCATTTTCATCGACATCCACGCCCGGAAGTTTCTTCAATACATCCTTGATATGCACATCTTTAGAGGAAGCAAACTGTGCCAGATCATATCTTACCGTATCTTTTCGGGTATTGATGCGTCCCGGACGTATCTGTACTTCTTTCAGCACAATAGCTTCCGGTTGTAGGCTGAGATTCAGGGTTCCTGCCGCATTGATATTTCGCATTTCTCTTTTATAGCCTAACAAAGAGATATTGAGTTGCAGCGTTCCGCTATGCTTCCACGGTAAAGAAAATTGCCCTTTGGCATCGGTTAGTGCATAGTCTATCATTGTGTTTCCGCGTAATACACTGATCATGACTGCCTCCAGCGGTCGATTGGTTTCTGCATCTGTTATCTTGCCCTTCAATGTCTGGGCGTGGGTAGACGACAAGAAACTAAAGAGAAACAGAAAAAATAGAATAGTAATTTTTTTATTCATACACTACAATAATTGATTATTTGGCAATCGAGGCTTGTTGTAATTTTTATACAAATACGATGTTTTCGTAATTTATTGATTATCAGTATGTAAAAAAGAGGTTGTTTAAGTATACGACTGAATGGCATTCACTATACGACTGAATAGGGTTCAGTATACGACTGAAATGCATTCAGTATGCAACAGATTTCACGAACGATTACGGGTGTGGAGAAATATTATCGTTCCAACGGGTTATAAGGAACATTCTTCG
>USSR01000306.1 GCA_900557355.1 uncultured Bacteroides sp. | reverse complement strand
CCCCGACAGAAGGAACCGTATTCTGCAGTCCTGAACCGGGTTTTTCCATAATATCTGCGGACAAAAAAACGCTAACACTACGAATGATCGATAAAAAAGGGAACATACTGCATACCGTAACACGCAACTCACAGTAAGCTTTTCACAAAAATAAGAGGGTGTTTACTCCTTGCTCATTAACCAGGCAATTGAGTAAACACCCTCTTATTTATCTTTTCCTTTTTACTTCTCCAATGAGAAAATATCAATTGGCAGACTTCTGATAATTCTTATACCAATCTGTATATTCTTTACCATCCGATTCTACCCATTTCTCGAAATCGGGATATTCTTTATCTATCGTCACAGTCTCCGTTACAGAAGTGAAAGTGCCGGGTATTGAAATGGCAAACGGGTGTTTTCCATCCTTATTTACATAGTAAGCATCTGCCTCTTTACCTATCTGATCAGAATTTGCCAAGTTAGTAGCTTTAGACTTTGGCAAATGCACTTCAGTACGATTGTCTTTTCCAGCCCCCTCATAGTTCACAATGATATAAGGATTCAATATTGAGTTTCCAACTTTTAAGGCATCCTTCTTCATGGCGCCAGCAGCAAATGTACGGGTAATCACGAACTTCTGATTTCTCACATCCATAGCATTGGGGAAGAGAATAATAGAATTAGTTTGCGTTTCATCCACAGCACCGGATGGCAGAACCATTTCGCCGCGTTGATCTGTGGCATACTGTACGGCAAACGCATTCCTGTTCGTGGCAGCACCCACCTTTTGTACCGGTTCGTAGGTTTCTTTCACCTCACTCACGTAATTATCTTTATTGAAGGTAATGGAACGATGGTATTCTATGATAACATCATTCAGGTCATAGTCACCTCCCGAAGGCCAGATATCCTCATAGGCAAAAGACATATAATTGTTCTCTGTTTCAGAAACTTCCGGTTCATCTGGATCTATGACAGGACGGTCAGGGTCTTGGATGGCTTCATTAGGATTCGCATCAATACAGAAGAGGAGATCTTCGTAACTGCTGTCTCCACCATCTTCTACGCCATAGACCACAGTACCCCTTTCGGCTGAAAGAGAGATAAAGCGGGCTTTCTGACCTTGATAGTTCTTATTCCACTCTTCATTAGAATAAACGAAACTCTTATCTGTATCAATGAAACCGTCATGGCCTTTACTACCACATTTAAAACCGTCAGCAATAATAAAGTAGCCGATGGTATACCCTGCCGGAAATTTGGTGGAAAGATTACCCTGATCGTCCTGAAAGAGAAGTTGCACCTTCCGGTTCGTTTCCAAAGGAGCATTTCTACTACCATAATTAGTAGCTCCTCCCGGCACTTTATCGTACCAATTCAAATAAGGTACATTACCTTTAATTGAAGCATTCGGGAAGATAACGATTTTCTTCACTTGATCAGGAGCCGCAGGACATTCACCGGTCTTATAATAATAATACCCCACTACATTCTGATACCAACAGGATTCTGTTAAAAAAGTAAAGAACAATTCAGCATCTGCCACTGTTACGATTTGACCTTGTTCATTTTGATAGGCCTTTGCAATAGTAGTATTAACGTGCTCAGTATCTCTCACATAATTTGAATTATTCAATTTATCTGGTTTACTGCTTTTACCTTTCCACAAGGCCTTTTGTACGTTATTGATAAACTTACTACTAATAACCTTATTATACTCAATCAGACCATTGATATCCCCAGGTTTTCCGTAACTATCACTAATCTCCACCAAGGAATACACTTTCTGTGCATTATTGACTGTAACTAACTTCAAATTTGACTTCGCCCGTGTAGCAGCTACCGCCCGCGAAGCAGCGTCCGTCTCGTTCACCGTCACCTTTCCATTCTCCACACTAGCTTCCACACACATGGGAACACCCCAGGTAGGTGAGAAAACATACACCACTTTAGCAGCCGTAGGCAATTCCACATCGCCAACGAAACGTCCTTTTGTATCCGCAAATATCTTATAAACTGGTTCACCCTGGATGACGAACGAGCCTGTTTCATTATAAGAGATTGGATATTCTGTAAAGATTTCTATTAAAGCATTACTCCCAATCTCTCCATAGTTGACCTCGAACGCCACATTAGTAGTTGTGGTAAAATCAAAGTATTCACTTTCCGGCTTTAATACGGTCGGATCCTTACCAGGATCATAAACATCTTTATCCATGCACCCTGTCAGTGCGAGCATAGCGAAACACGCACCCATTCCAAGTAATTGATTAACTCTCATCATTTGGTTTATGTTTGTAAAAAAATAGCAGGTTCTCGTTTTGTCTTACAAAGAGACAAAATACAATAAATGTATCCAAATAATCAAGGATAAAGTTGCATTTGTTATGCAAGATATTTATTTTTAGGAAAAGAGATAGTGGAAAGAAGTCAATTTCGAGAATTATTTTCTTTCTATAGATTTAAGTTAAGTGGAAGTATAATATCAGACAAAAAAGAAAGAATCTCAGTAGAAAACGCTACATTTGTCGCATTAAAAATAGAAACGCTATGAAGAACTTATCTCTCTTTCTGCTACTTTGTCTGCTGTTTGCTGCATGTGCCAAAGATGAAAACAAAGAACCGATCCTGGTAACCGATATCGTAATGCCCACACAGACCAGCTTCAACCCCGGTGACAAGGTCACGATTAAAGCACAAGGTTTTCAATCCGATGACGACATAATGTTCGAAATCTATTGGCCGCTTCCCGACCAACCCGCAATGAACTATCAGGGATATGCCCTCGGAGTATCACCCGTCATGGTAGAGCAGACTTCCACAAGCATCACTTTCCTGGCACCCGGACACTACCCTGCCTCAACCACCAAGGTACGCCTGCGCCGTTCCGGCGATATCATGACGCTTGGTGAGATTGCTGTTACCAACGGTGAAGCACCCAAAGAGTTCCAGCTCTATGGCATTGTCAATTCCCATTCCAGCACGGGTTATAATAATTGCATCGAGCACGTAAACCTCACAAATGGCACTCCCACAAACATCGTGGGACTGACAGAAGACCAGAAAGATTTCTCCTGCGTAGCAAATGTTCCTGAGACTCAGAACCTCTGCGGAATACAGACGAAAGATGGAGTGCGTAGTGTATTCAGCTACGACCTCTCCATGCGTTTCTGGCAAGATATGGGGCTCAAAAATATATTGACTCTCTGCAACGGCCAAAGCTCCATAATAGCCGTAAGGCAAATATCTGACAATGAAATGATGCTGGCATCTATCGGATCATGGCCCTATACCCGTGACATAAACCAAACTCTGAATTACCACTACGAACTGCCTGCCAACATAAAGCCTGAAGCTCTGACACGCTATCCCGGCGTACAGAGTGACAGTTATCTGCTGCTCTCGGCTGATAATGGAAACAACAGTTTCACACCCGTAGCACTGAGCTTGGACCCAAGTAGTAGGAAGGTATATACCGGCGAACCGATACAGGCCACCGCACTCATTCCCTTCTGAACAATAATCTCAGGAAAAGACACCGGAACTACCAAATACGTACGCACCGGCGGATATGCCGTAGTAAGAGCCGATGATGGCCGGACAGATCTGTGTCTTTGGAATCAAGCTACGATGAGCTTGGAAGAGCCTTTCGCCACATTCCCCAATTCGGCACGTTCAGTAACCATGCTCGCTAAAGATACGGAGACACTGAAACTTTACGTTCTATTCGATACAAATCGGGGAGGAAGGCTGATCTATGCTTACGATTTGGTGAGCAAAAGTTGGCAAGCCGTTCCCGGCATCGGCTATCCTTATTCGGAAATTGTGATGGCACGGTAAAAGACATGTTACCCCCGCACTGTAACTCCATTTACGCGCCGAGGTAAAGAGCTTTACAATAGGCGGTAAAGGTCGTTACATACTGAAAGAAATGCTTTTACATCGCGAGGGAAATAACTTGTAAATGCCATCATTTCTTTTCCCGGAGGTCATCCTTAGGTATAGTCGTCTCACTACCATCTCGCGTAGCAATATAGTGGGGCGACATTATTTCTATGCCTTCTTCATTAAACCGATCCTGAATATTCTGGTGCAAATCAGAATAAACCTGTGCCAACTGATTGGCATCTTTAATATATGCATTCACCTGATAGACGGGATAATAATCCTGAAGAGATGTTTCCAGTACAAACGGACGCGGGTCATCCACTACTCCGGGAGTATTCAGCGCCGCTTCAATCAGAAGCTGATGGGTCTTTCGCCATGGAATATCGTATCCGATGCTCACTTCCGAATGAATTATCAGCCCGTAGTCGCGTGCCGACTGGCTGAAATTCACCGTATGCGAAGACATAATAAAAGAGTTAGGAATCGTAACTACCTCATTCTTCGGCGTACGGATACGCGTTACCAACGGTGTCTTCTCAATCACATTTCCCGTTGTATCATTCAGCTTAATACGGTCACCCAACTTAAACGGACGCATATACGTGATAACCAGTCCTGCAATGATATTCCCGATCACCGTACTCGATCCCAGCGAAACAATCAATCCGACAAAGACTGATATTCCCTGAAAGACCCCCGATTTGGAGCCAGGCAGGTAGGGATAAATCATAGCAATCATAAATGCATAAAGCAGGAAGCGCACAATGTGGAACGTCGGCATAGCCCAGTCGGCATAAAAGCCGCCTATCTTCAGCCGTTCCGACTGTATTTCACTGGCAAGATAACGAACCAGTCGCACCAGATACTTCACGGCAAGCCATATCACAAAGATGGTAAACAAGTTGGGAATATACTCCACTATACCCAGGAAAATGCTCTTTATCGGCTCCCAGATATACGAGAACAACTTATAAGCAAGATCTTTGGTTTGAGGGAATATAGCAAAGAGTAATGGCACCGTCAAAATCAACTGAAGCAGCATGACGGCATAGCGCAGCAGACTTGCCAGGAAGACAAGCAGGTTTACCTGCTTCTGTGTGTCCAGTAACTCGTAATCCTGAATAGAAATAGGCTTTAGTTTAGTATCTTTCAGACGTTGAATACGGGCTTTCAGCTTATTGAACAGCCAGATAGTGAGTTTAAACAACAGGAACTGGCCTACAATTACAAGAATAAAATAAAGAATACGCTTACCAAGCTGCCACAGACTACGCTCATCCTTCATAACCTTCAACTTGTCCACTATCGCTTTCCGTTTGGCAGCCGCCAACTGGTCGCGTGAACAGCCTTCCCAAAGGCCATCTTGATCCGTGAAAGAAGAAAGAACTTTATTGCCATACATCAGATCGGTAACAATATCACTGCTTTCTATATAAACCGAATCCGGCTGAAGATTGAATCGTTTGCCCAGTTCCGTAATTGCCGCCGCATTCATCTCGGCACGCTGCTGGGGAGTGTGACCGCCACGTTTGGCAAACAGGTAATATAATGTATCGCCTTCCACAATTACAGGAATACCCGGAGTCATTCTTCTGAGCGAATCGATACGTAACCGCTGTTTGGCCAGCTTCAGAGAGTCCGCTGCATCATACTTCAGCTTCATCTGCTCTATCTCCATCCTGAGATTAGCCTCATTCAATCTTGATGTCTCCAGATCCTCTTTAATCTTCAACAGATGTAATGAATCAGTATCCGACTTTTGAGCAACCATTGTTCCCAATGTATCTTCATTCAAGATGTCCAAAACCTTCTCTACCAACTGGGCGGATGCACCACTCGCGAACAGCAGTAACAGCCCAAAACACAACGCCCGAATTCCCTTCATATTAAAAGTCCTTAATCAGGTTACTTAAAATTATAAATTGTTTAACGCGCCAAACATACGGAATGTTTTTCACTTATCATAAAAGGAATTAATTATATTTGCACAAAAATCAGTATTCTTATGGATATTCTTTTCCTGATTGGGGGACTTCTCCTCATACTCTTAGGTGCCAATGGACTAACAGACGGAGCCGCATCCATTGCCAAGCGTTTTCATATACCGTCTATCGTTATCGGACTTACCATCGTAGCTTTCGGAACATCTGCTCCGGAGCTGACGGTTAGTGTATCTTCCGCCCTGAAAGGCAGCGCGGACATTGCCATCGGAAATGTGGTAGGTAGCAACATCTTCAATACCTTGATGATTGTGGGTTGTACAGCACTCTTTGCCCCTATCGTCATCTCTCAAAATACGTTACGTAAGGAAATACCTCTCTGCATCCTTTCTTCCATCGTACTGCTGATTTGTGCCAACGATGTATTATTGGATCATAGTGCAGAAAATATTCTCAGCACTACGGATGGCTTGCTATTGCTCTGCTTCTTTATCATCTTTTTGGGATATACCTTTGCAATCGCCTTTCAGGGAAAGAAAGAAGGAGAAGCACCCGAAGAAGAAATCAAGCAACTTCCCATGTGGCAGTCTACCCTATATATGATAGGTGGACTGGCAGGGCTTATCATCGGCGGTAACTTCTTTGTAGACGGTGCCACAGGCATTGCCCGCAGTCTGGGAGTCAGCGAGTCCGTCATCGGGCTGACGCTTGTGGCAGGCGGTACATCCCTACCCGAACTGGCTACCTCCATCGTAGCTGCCCTCAAAAAGAATCCTGAAATTGCTATCGGTAATGTAATCGGAAGCAATCTTTTCAACATCTTCTTTGTACTGGGATGTAGTGCTTCCATTACACCCCTACATCTGGCAGGCATCACTAATCTGGATCTGCTGGTACTGGTAGGTTCAAGTATTCTGCTTTGGATTTTCGGACTGTTCTTCGCCAAACGGACCATTACCCGCATTGAGGGCAGCATACTGATACTTTGTTATATAGCTTATACTGTTGTACTTATTTATAATGTTTAAAGTGGTATTTTAAAGATTATCATGTATCTTTGCCCTCTCATTAGACATAAAATTATGGCAATAACAATCAAAAAAGCTTCCACAATGAAAGAATTGAAACGGTTCATCCGCTTCAATTACCGGCTATACAAAGGCAATCCTTACTCCGTCCCCGATCTTTACGACGACATGCTCAATACCTTCAACAAAAAGAAGAATGCAGCGTTTGAATTCTGCGAAGCAGAGTATTTCTTAGCTTACAAAGACAATCAGATAGTAGGACGTGTAGCTGCCATTATCAATCATAAAGCCAATCAGACCTGGAATAAAAAGAATGTCCGCTTCGGCTGGATCGATTTCATCGATGACCCCGAAGTTTCCGACGCATTGATCCGTACGGTCGAAGAATGGGGTAAAGAACGGGGAATGACTCATATACAAGGTCCCTTGGGTTTCACAGACTTCGATGCGGAAGGCATGCTTGTCGAAGGTTTCGATCAACTCAGCACAATGGCCACCATCTATAACTACCCTTACTACCCGCAACACATGGAGCGCATGGGCTTTGAAAAAGATGCCGACTGGGTGGAATTTAAAATTTATATTCCGGATGCCATACCGGACAAACACAAACGCATCTCCGACCTCATTCAACGTAAGTATAATCTCAAAATCAAAAAATATACATCTGCGAAAAAGATTGCCCAAGATTACGGTCAGGCCATCTTTGAACTGATGAACGAAGCTTATAAACCCCTGTTCGGATATTCCGCCCTGTCACAACGACAGATCGACCAATACGTGAAGATGTACCTTCCTATTGTAGACCTGCGTATGGTGACACTTATCACGGATGCCGACGACCAACTGATTTGCGTAGGTATTTCCATGCCATCCTTGTCCGAAGCTTTGCAAAAAGCACACGGACGGTTATTGCCCTTCGGATGGTATTATCTGCTGAAGGCTCTCTTCATGAAACGCCGTGCCAAAATGTTGGATTTATTGCTCGTTGCAGTGAAGCCGGAGTACCAGAACAAGGGTGTTAACGCATTGTTATTTTCCGATTTAATTCCGGTTTATCAAAAATTAGGTTTTATATTTGCAGAGAGTAACCCTGAACTGGAGATGAACG
>USSR01000305.1 GCA_900557355.1 uncultured Bacteroides sp. | reverse complement strand
ATGGGCCAAGTTTATTTAATTTTTAATTTGTCCCAATTTTAATGGGACACTAGTGATAATATATTTAAAGTTAAACGTATATATATGTGTGTTTAAAGAGTGCGACGGCACCGCTTCTATCATTCGGCATGTATCAGTACAGAGGCATCCTCCATTCCTTCGGCAGAGACCGTCACCCGTATTTCGCCCTTTTCTTCCGTGGGCTGAACAATGGCGATGGCTCTTCCCCGGAATGTGTTGGGGGTAAGCGAACGGAAACTTTTCATGTCATCATAGGCAGCATTTCCACCGGCAATAACGGTTCCCTTGCCACTGCATGCTATCTTGACGGGCAAGGACGTATCGGGAACTACATTTCCGTCTTTGTCTACCAGCTCTATCTTCACGTAAGAGAGGTCGTTCTTGCAGGCTTTGATGGTATTCCGGTCGGCAGTCAGACGTATGGCGGCAGGCTCTCCGGCTGTCTTCAATATGAATTCTTCCTTGCCTTTTGAATTCACCGCTTTCAGAATGCCCGGTTCATAAGGCACCTCGAAGGTGGCTGTATAATTCTCCTTGCCGGTTTCTTTCTCACCTATCAGCTTGCCATTCAGGTAGAGTCTCACTTTCGGGGAACGGCTGTATACGTTGACTGACAGGGTTTGTCCTTCCAATCCCTTCCAGTTCCAGCTTACAAGTTCGTTGGGCCATCCCCAGCCATTCACCACTTCTTTCTTATTATCGGGAACGGGGGCATGTACGGCCATCGTCAGCGGACGTTCCCGCCAAAGCACGTCACGATAATAAGATTGGGGCTTCTTGTCACCGCAAAGGTCGATGTCGCCACACCAGCCATTATACCAGGGCCAACCCATGAATTGCGGATTGTGTTCGCCCTCACCCAGGTACAAGGCATGAGCCAGTCCGGCTTCACCCAGATAGTCGATAGCCGTCCAGACAAAATCGCCTATCACATACGGATGCTTTTCTACAAGATTCCAGTTCTGGGCGGCTTCTTTCGGATAAGATTCGCTGCCATAAATGACGCGGTCGGGATAGGCTGCATGGTCACTTTCATATTTCCACCAGATGTAGTTGTAGCCTGCCACATCCAGGTTCCGGAAGATTCTATAGGAGTCTTTATCCCAGGTGAACTGGCGGCGGTCCCAGAAATCGTTTGACCCTATGGTTGTGAAGCGGGACGTATCGTATTTGCGGATGGTGCCGACCAGTCTCTTGGAAATCAAGTCTCCTTCGGGTTCATCGGCACGCTGTGCCACCTCATTTCCGATGCTCCACATGATGATGGAAGGATGGTTGCGGTCGCGGCGGACAGATGCGGCCAAGTCTCTGTCGCTCCATTCGTCAAAGAACTGATGATAGTCTTGTTCACGCTTCGCAGCTTGCCATTGGTCGAAGGTTTCGTGAATGACCAGCATGCCGAGCCTGTCGCAGGCATCGAGAAAGTGTTCGGACACTTGGTTGTGAGAGCATCTGACGGCGTTGTAGCCATTGGCTTTCATAAGTTCCACCTTCCGCTCTTCGGCACGGTCTATGGCAACCGCTCCCAGCAGTCCGTTGTCGTGATGGATGCAGCCTCCTTTCAGTTTCACAGGTTTGCCGTTCAACAGGAAACCTTTGTCGGCAGAGAAAGAGAGGGTGCGGATGCCGAAAGGAACGGTAATCTTATCATATTCCTTTTCGTTGGAGAACAGCGATACTTCTGCCGTGTAGAGCACCGGTGTGTCTACCGACCATAACTCGGGCTTTTTGATGGAGAAAGATGTTGCTACCGGAGTCTCTTCGGAGAGCAGCACGTCCTGTGAGGTTGAAAACACTTCGTTTCCGGCAGGCGAATATATTTTAATACCTATTTTACCTGATTTATTTTGCAGGCCCTCGTTGTGTATGACAGTGGAGAACTTAATCACAGCGTCCTTCTTTTGCAGTTCGGAAGCATCGACAAAGGTATCCCACTTGTCCAGATAGAGCTTCTCCGTCTTCATCAGCCACACGTGGCGGAAGATGCCCGAACCGGCATACCAACGGCTGTTGCGCCCTGCATTCACCACTTTCATGGCAATGGTGTTCGGGGTGCCGGGAGCATTCAGATAGGGGGTGATGTCTACCTTATAAGAAGTATAGCCGTAAGCATTGAAGTTAGCCTTTTTGCCATTTATCCAGAGTTCGGATTGATTGTACACTCCTTCGAAATAAAGGACAATGCGTTTGCCGGCATCGTCTCCGGAGAGGGTGAATTCTTTCCGGTACCAGCCTTCACCGCCCACGGTCTGCCCGGTGTCGATGTCTCCTTCGCTCATGCGCGAGAAGGGACCGACGGTGATTCCTTCTTTCTGAAAGGGTAGTGGTTCTACGCTCCAGTCATGGGGGAGGTCGAGTACTCTCCAACGGCTGTCATTGTATTCCGGCTGTTCGGTATTGGCCGCAATGCCCAAATGGAATTTCCAATCCTTATTGAAAAGGATTTTACGCCCGGATGCACGAAGTGTACCGCCCGAAAAGGTGGTGACTAACATCACCATACACAAAAATAATAGCTTGCTTGCTTTTCTCATAATAGTTATGACTCAAGTTTAAATTCTTGTGACAAAACAAGCTATATTCAGTAAAGGAGAGGGGACAAAAACAGGTCGCCGGAGGGGTAAATTCCTGTCATGAAACGTTTCTATACCCTGATGAAAGGATTTTATACCCTAAAGAAGAGGCATTATAGTAAAATAGCTCCGCTTAGGAATTCGTCTCTCCCTGCCTCTGCAAATATTCTGTCGGCGTAACACCAAACTCTTCCTTGAAACATTTAGTAAAATATTTAGGACTACTGAAACCTATGGCATAGGCAATCTCCGAAATATTTAGTGTCCGGGCAAGAAGCATCATACAGGCACGTTTCATCTTGACATTCCGCACGAAATCTAAAGGCGTCATTCCGGTCATGGACTTTATTTTGCGGTACAGGGTAGATTTGGACATATTCATTTCTGTAGAAAGATGTTCAAGATCGAACTCCGACTCTTCAAGATGTTGTTCTATGCTATCGATAATAGATTGCAGAAACTGTTTATCCGCCGATGGATAGGCAAGTCCTTCCAGATTGATATTTTCTTCTTTACGAAAAGCGGCCTGACGCATCTTTGAAGACCGTATCAGGTTATCCACGCGGGCAAAGAGTATCTTCAATTCAAAAGGCTTGGCAATATATCCGTCCGCACCGGCCTCATAGCTTGCCACCCGGTCGTCGATACCATTCTTCGCTGTAAGTATGATGACAGGAATATGATTAAAACGCATATCCCCCTTGATACGTGTGCAAAGCTCCCAACCGTTCACGTCGGGCAGCATGACATCGCACAGGATGACGTCTACCTCATTGTTATTCAGCTTTTCCCAGGCATTCTTCCCATCTACAGCCGTCAACACGGTGAACCGTTCCTTAAATATCTCCTTCATCATAAAGAGCAGTTCGGTATTATCGTCAATAAGCAACAGTGTGAGCTTGTCCGTGTCATCGGACAAAACGGCACAATCTTCGGAGTACTGTTCGTCCGGAGCAGATGATGAGACCATCGTTTCATCCACCAGTTCATCCGCTGCGTAGCTCTCCTTATCAATAGGCAACTTTACCGTGAAACACGTGCCTTGTCCTTGAACACTTTCTACCATGATAGTACCGTGGTGAAGATTCACCAGGTCTTTCGTCAAAGAAAGCCCGATACCATTTGATTCAATTCCCCTGTTTTTACGGCTACTATAGAAGCGGGTGAAGACATGCTCTATCTCTTTGGCAGGAATCCCGATACCCTCATCTTCCACCTTCAACAACAACATTCTATGATTTTCTTCACAAACTTCAGTCCGTGCCTCGACGATAATCCGTTTATTCTCCGGGGTATACTTAATAGCGTTGGACAACAGGTTATGCAATATCTTATCCAACTTGTCAAAGTCCAGATATCCAAATTCTTCTTCTGCCCGAATGCGAGTTTCCAATGTGATATTCTTCTTTAGGGCAAGAGGAAGGAAGTTTATCCGACAGATATTCAAGATGAACTCATTAATCTCTCCTTCAGAAACATTCAACTTCAACTTCCCCACATCCATTTTCCTGAAATCGAGCACCTGCTGTATCAGCCGTTTCAACTTATCTACATTGGCTCTCAACATTACGGCTTGTTGCTCCATATTCGGTGCTTTCTGGTCTAAATAATCAGATATACAGGATATAACGGTGAGAGGCGTCAATAATTCATGGGAAACATTAGTGAAATAAGTAAGTTTCGTACGCGTTAGTTCTTCTTGCAGCTTGACTTCACTCTTCAACCTGATGCGGCGCATGTAGAGCCGGATTACAGTATAGAAGCAGAGCCCGATTAAGAGAGCATAAACAAAATATGCAAACCAAGTCTCATAAAAAGCCGGTTTCTTCTCAAGAATCAGCAATACACTGTCTTCAGTCCATTTGCCCTGTTCATATTCCAGTTTCAACCTAAACTTATAGGTCCCTCTTTTCAACTGATTGTAAAAAGCCGAATATTTATCATGATTCAAAACAATCCAGTCTTTGTCAACCCCTTCCAGTTTATAAGCAGCCCGGCACCTGGCATTGAGTGAATATTGAAGAGGAGAAAAAAATATCTCTATATTCCGGTCGTTCGGATCGAGAGATATATTTTCCACTGTATTCTCCTCCGAAGTATAAGGGAAGAAAATACTTTTATCCCCTACCTTGACATCCGTGATAACTGGATTGGAATAAGCTTTACTCTCCTGCGAAGTACCAACAGAACGTATATGTGTAACCCCACGGTGTCCACCGGCATACAATCCCCCCTGACTGTCTCCACTAAAGGCCCTGTACCTGAAAACATCTACCAGCATATTGTCATCCGAAGTAGTGTAACCTGTATAAATCTTCCGACGAATATCATAACAAAGTATTTTTTTATTCGTAATAATCCAGACGTTTCCTTTATTCGATAATAACCCGAGTACGGAACAGTCATCAATGACATCATCCAAACACATATTTGCTAATGTCTGTTTATCTTTATCAGACTTGAAAATCTTTCCCAAAGAGGAGATTACCCACAAACAGCCTTCTTCATCTACACATATATTCTTTACCTCTTCTTTCTCGTAGAAATAAAGCATAAGGTTTCCCTTCTGTTCATAACTGATTTTATTATCAGCATAATGCAGCCGATAGACCTGTTTATCTGCTGATATCCCCCAGATTCTTCCCTGCATATCACAAGCCAAAGAAGACAAAGTTATCAAGTTCCGAACATCAGGACACTTTACATATATATTATTCCACGTAGTTATCCACAGATTACCGTCACCATCTTCCACCAGCCCCTTTATCATTTCTTGTTTCTTTATCAATTCTGACAGGTCAACATCTTCTGCCACCTGTACTCTGAGATTCTGGTTGGTAAGCCGTATCAAGCGGGTAACACCACGGATACTGGCCCACACTCCGGATTTAGAACAGGATTTTATCAGAATATCTGCCTCTCCCAAATTCCCCGTCTTACTGATATCTGCAAAGGCATCCCGGGACAAATCGTACAGGCAAAGTCCATATCTGTCTTGGCTCATCCATAAAACATTATCTCCATCCAAGCAAAGATTAAGTAGATTGGCATCCCATCCTGTTTGTTCCTTAAACTGACGCAAAGGATAATTATCTATATTCGAATTATCAAAGAAAATGGTATAAGCCATATCATAAGAAGCCAACCACAAATTACCTTCTCTGTCTTTTCGTATTCTGGTGTACATCATCTGTGTATCTACCAGATCGTGTATATCGACCTGCTTCAATGTCCCTTCGCCTGTATATTCTAACGCATAGAGCCCTCCATAAGATAACAGCCAAAGATAACCGAAAGTATCATCCTGGGTCATACTGAAAAAGATAGGTTCAGTCTCACCGCTTCGGGGATTCAGTACATGGTGTCGCTTATAACATTCTTCTCCTGCCTTATCCGGGAAAAACTGCCACAATCCTTCTCCCCATGTGCCTATCCAATAGTTTCCCGAGCTATCCTGGAACATAGTAAAAAATGAGTTCCCTTTTTCAAGTTGCGGATAGCCTACGAAAGAGTCAGTATGCAGATCATATTTGAACAAACCTGCATAGGAAAGTACCCATACCGATCCTCCAGAATCTACATATATAGAATTTACAGTAGGGCTTTTACCCGATTCAGAAGAAAGTTCATATTCGCGTATAACATGAGCAGTGGAGTCACACTTATAGATTTTTCCTCCGGAGGCTATCCAGGAGATTTCGTTTTTATCAATTACTATATAGTCTATTACCCTATTCCGGAGTCTTTCATCAGGGAATGGTATGACCTGGCAAGTCTGTTTATTATAGAGGTTAACACCTTTTCTCGTCGCAATCCATACATATACATCATTATCGGTTATGCATACGATAGAATTGTCACTTAATAAGTTCAGGTTTTTATAGTCGGAACGGAAAGTCTGTAATCCATAACCGTCATATCGTGCCAGACCATTCGTAGTACCAATCCAAAGATAACCTGTGCGGTCCTGATAAATATCAAAGATTTCATTGGAAAACAATTGATAGAAGAAAGGAAACTGTCTGGAAAGCATATGCTGTGCACATACAAGCAATTCTCCACATAATAGGAACAGACATAAAATAAGGTATTTCATAGCATTATGACATGGTAACGCAAGCAAAGATATGAAAAAATATCGTTCTACAGACGACTCACATTAATAAATGATATACTCCTCCCACCATTGCACGAACCACCCCTTTCATCTCCAACTCGAAAAGCAAACCAGTCATACGGTTCACAGGAATATCCGCTTCTACTACCAGTGCATTGACATGCAGATCTCCTTGGCGGGTAAGAATACCTACAATACATTCCTCGTCTTTACTCAATTCAGGAAAAAGATCACGTTGAATGCCTTCCGGCTTAACGGGTTCTCCGGCAGGATTCCATCCCATAGCTTCTATAAAATCTTCAGCAGACTGAATGAGAGCGGCTTTATTATCACGTATCAGCAGATTGCACCCTCTTGAAGATGCGTCTGAAGTACGTCCCGGAACAGCAAAACAATCACGGTGATAGCCTACGGCAAGGTCCGCTGTAATAAGAGAACCTCCTTTATCGGCTGATTCTACCACAATGGTAGCATCGCTCATACCTGCTACAATACGATTGCGGCTTACAAAATTGTGACGGTCGGGATTGGTTTCGGTAAGGAATTCAGTGAGTAGTCCACCATTTTCTAACATATCAATAGCTGTTTTACGATGGACATAAGGATAAATACGGTCCAGCCCGTGGGCAAGAACCGCCACTGTGGAAAGGTTGTTGGCAAGGGCGGCACGATGGGCGTGGATATCAATGCCATAAGCCAGGCCACTCACAACCAGGACATCGGGACAGGAAGCAGACAAATCACGAAGAAAGTCTGCACAAAACTGTTTGCCATATTCCGTAGCATTACGGGTGCCTACCATATCAATAACGCGAAGACGATTGAAATCAGTATTACCCTTGAAGAATAGAACTACCGGAGCATCTTCACACTCACGCAAGCGAGAAGGATAAGATTCGTCTTTTAACGTAAGGCAGGTCAGGCGATTCTTCTCCACAAATTCCATCTCATGTTCGGCACGTAGAAAAGCTGCAGGGTTATCAAGTGCAGCAACCACAGCGGGACTTACACCGGGAAGGAGTTCGGGCAATTCTTTACGCAGACGGAAGACTTCGGCAGCACTGCCCATACCGTCTATTAAACGCTTTGCCCCGATATGTCCTATACCGGGGCAAAGTGTGAGGGCTATACTGCAAATACGTTCGTCGTTATTCACGATAGTTAGTGATTAGAGATTATCGGTAAGATAAGGCGCAAAGATTTTATCAAACAGTTCGCTGTCGCTCAAACGTCCGTTCACTAG
>USSR01000304.1 GCA_900557355.1 uncultured Bacteroides sp. | reverse complement strand
CTGCTGTGACAGGACTTACAAAACGTGATTTCAGATGCTTCCCATAGAGTTTGTTTACATCCTGTATAGCACAATATATAGCATCTGACACAATTTTCATGGCATCTACATATTGTGTGATTTTCATCGGACCAGAATGTCGGTGATTAGGTTCGTTTTGCATGGCGAACATTGTCACGTCACCCGTTTTGGCTGCGTAAAATGCCAGGGCATAAAAGCGTTGCCATTGTTTCCATTTATTGCTCCATGTATGGTCAAAGTCTGTTGAATTCATCTGTAGGACTACATCTATGTTCAAGCGTTTCAATTCAAGTAAAGCATATTCAAACACCATTGAATTGGTGGAGAATTGTTGCTTACGGCATCTTTCCAGAATCAGTTTCCATTTGATGAAGTTATTTTTTTCCGGACTACTTCGTAATTCATGTTTGTACGCTTCAAACTCTTCTAGTGTATTCAAGTTCTTCTGATAATTTACTGCCTCTTCGGGTACGTAATCATTCATGGATGTCCATACGCGTAAACTGTTTACATTAGAATATTCAAGCCAACCTGAGATGTTGCTACCGGGCATATAATATCCTTGATTGTAAGCTACATATTTCATGGTATTGCCTATTACATCTTTATTGACTGTTACAAGCATGTCTTTAGGAAATTCTTTATGAACTCTATCTGGCAATTCATTCTGTATAACAGGAACAATCATATTTTTCTTTTCTTTGCCATATACTTCAAACTCATTGATGGTAACAGGTTCCCCATCAGTAGAGATTAGTCGAAGCTGGAAAGTAGTGAGTTGTGGGGTAAATGTAAATTCGATTTTATCCAACCGGTTCTCCGTACATTCCGTATTAGGCAAGTCTGTCCAGTTTGCATCGTCCCAATACTGAATTTTGAAGTTCTTCATCGCCCAGAAGCCGGGAGCTTGTCCTTTCTCTTGTTCCGTCTTTTCCGGTTCAGGAATTCCCGTGTAGATAACTATCCTGTCGATATCATAATATTTTTGCAAATTAAGATCCAGAATATGCGGGGTACGAGCGCCTTTGGCACTTGTCCAGGAAGATTTGCGCGAAATAATTCCGTCGGTTACATTGGATGCAGGAAATTCTTTTTGTTGTGAAGAAGCTATTACCGGTTTGTGTAATGCCACATTCACATTATCAGCAGATATACCCACGAAAGGTATAACCATGGCTCCATAAACTAAAACCAAACATTTTCTTAGGTACATAAATCTTTTGTATTTTATGGTATGTATTTATTCTTCGGAGTAACAAGCCTTATAAGCTGCGTCTGCATATCTTCGGCCCAGGATTATTTGGCTGTCTGCACTGAAGTGAGGATCATTCTCGTCAATCAAGGGAACTAGTTCTTTGGATGACACACAATAAGAATAAGGAATATGTTGGGGAACTGTTCGTAGCATTTCATTGAATGTTTCTGATGTGCCGTTTATCCTCCATTCTGCCAATTCACCTACAATGAACGGGAGTCTTGCATTATTTAAATCTTTGCGCAAATTGGCTACCAGTTCTTGTAGTTTCAATATATATGTCTCTGGGGCATTACTGTCGCTTTCTCCCTGATGCCAGATAATGGCTTTCAGTGTACCGAACTTCATTGCCTGACGTATACGTGACAGAGCTTCATCATAATAATTGTCTTTTGCCCCTTTCATCCAAGAGTTGATAGAACTGCCTCCGCGAGCATTTACTACCAGTCCTAGCGGACGCCCCGTTTTATTTGTAATTGCTTTTGCGAATGAATAAGCAGGGCCCACTCCTTGCAAATCCAATCGTTTGCGAATCGTAGAATATTTGTTCAAAGGATTGCGTGCCGATTCCATCCCGCCAACGGGAGTAAGCAGATACGTATTTTTAATGTTACCTTTGTAGTTATCTGTGATGTATCCCCGTCCTGCCATATTAGACTGGCCGATGAAAAGAAACAAATCAAGGTCAGGTAGTACCGGCTCCGGATTAACATATACGCCTTCTGTTACTAACCGATACTTGTCTGTACGGAAAGGAAATGCCGGAAAACCTTCTTTATTAAATAAGTTCATATCGGCACTATTCACCCAGAGGTAACGGACATCTACGGGAGTTGTCACCAGATTATTTTTCACCTTTACTTGATTTTTGCCTACGATGATTGCTTCAGCGGGATAGAATTTACCATCTTTACCTGCAACAGTGAAACCTGAAAGTGTTGCTGCATTGTCTTTGCTAACGAGTCCTGTACCGGCATTGGCAAAATCAAGTAACAAAGATCCATCGGCAGTTTTCGTCATCTTCTTGAATTCCGGCCCCTGGCAAACAACTTTTTTACCATAAACTTTTCCTAGTGCTAATTGAGACAACCGCCAGCCTACTGTGTCTTTCACTATGGGATGAATGTCTTTCGGATTACCCTGATCGAAAGCGACAACCATTGCTGTATTTTTTACATGGTGCGAGGTAAGGTATTGCGCTTCACGTAGTTCATACCAATAACGTGTTTTCGTTTCGAATCTGGGTAACTGAATAAAGAGAAACGGAATATCTCCCTGTCCCCAAGCAGTTCTCCATTCATTTATCATGGCAGGAAACAATTTGCGGTATTGCGCTCCGCGGGCTGTGTTTGATTCTCCCTGATAAAAGAGGAAACCTTTCAATGTGTAAGGAATAACAGTGTTTAGCATTGTCTCGGACAATCCTATCGGTCTATGGAAATTCTTTCTTCCCATAGGTTCCACCGGTTTGTCTATATACTTCTTTTGTTCCGCGTTCAACTGGTGATACTCTGCCAGACTTGAAACATAACGGTTGTATAGTTTTTCGTACCCGTCCGACCCGTAAGAATTCACTATACTGTCATAATGCTGTACTATCGGGCGGAAGTCTTTGTCCGACATCAGCAGTGACCTGCTTGTCCAGGCCCCCACCGTGGTTCCTCCTACCGGAATTTGGATGATACCGATAGGAATATTCAACTCTTTATGTATGTTCCTGGAAAAATAATAAGCGATAGCAGAAAACTCCGGTGCTGTCTGCGGTGAACATACCCTCCATGATGCTTTGGACACTTCCTGTTCCGGGTAGAATTTTCTCGGCACTTTATAATAACGTATTTGTGCGTAGTCGGCCGAACTAATCTCCTTTTGAGCATCTTTTACTCTGCGCAAAGCGAATTCCATGTTCGACTGACCACCCGCCAACCATACGTCACCTATTAAAACATCTTGAAAACTAACCTTATTATTACCGTTTATAATATCTAATTTATAGGGCCCTCCGGCTTCTCCGGTCTTCAATGTCACTTGCCATTTTCCCTGAATGGCTTTTACTTTCCGAAGCTGCCCTGCAAACCGGACCTCAACCAGTGAACCGTTTTGGGCTTCTCCCCATATCTTTATTATGGCATTTCGCTGCAATACCATGTGGTCCGTAAAGACATCTGCTACCGTAAATCCGTCAGCTGCAAAGGATAGTATTGTTATCAGTGATAAAAAGAAAGAAAATAATATGCGTTTCATAGTTTGCCTGATTATAAATTCATGGGCAAATATCCTGCTTTTGTATATGATAAGATATAAAAATCGTTCTTTTAAGAAGCAACATTGTACGGAAGTTACTTTTGGGTTTGCTTTATTATAGTCTTTAATAATATGGTGCGCCTGTCTCCTTTCAGCGTCACTTTCATCTTGTTTTTCAGATGAGAGATATTCGTTCTGATAATCAACTGTTGTTTGGGTTGGATGATATACTTTTCCCATGTTCCGTCCGTGACCGAAAGACTGATGTTAAGAGGCTCGTCTACCGGATTCTCCAATACAGTAACCATCGTCTTTGCCTTTCGGGGAAGTGCCAGATAAAAGTAACCTTCGCCAACGGTTAAAGATGTATCGACAATGGGGCTACCTCCACGTGAGAAAGTAAATGGAGCCATCGGACGTCTGCCGTATGTGACATATTGCACTCCCGGTTTCGAATTCCAGCCTCCGTAGGAGCCTGCATATTGATATCCATATTCATCAACCTGCACTTTATACTTCGGCAGTTCTTCCTGTCCTTTTGGAATGATAGGAATCGTATTCACCATCAAACCGTTACATGGAGCATTAACTATCCCCCGTTCAGAGGCATAGTCTCCCCAAATAATGGAATCGTTTACGGCTACATACTGTTCATGCTTCTTATTGACAGCCATATACTGAATTATGTTGGAAAGAAGTTTGTCGGCTACAGGATCTACTTCGCAATGGTCTATCAAGTCAAATCCGGATAAAAGGATGGAACCTTTCCCCACAAACAACTCGGATAAAGCTGTACCAGCCAGGGCACGGCTATAGTTGGCGAGAATTGCCACATCCTCTATTGAGGGCGATTGCAACTCATAACCCGTATTTACAGGATAGATGGTCGGGAAGCCATTCTTCGACTCATCATAAGAAGTATAGTCAGCCCATAGCCTGAACATACGTGGATTCAATCCACTGAAAATCGGATGATAAGGACGTTCCAGATTGATATTCATGCCATCTTTGTATACCAGAGACGGTGACAGATAAACCGGATCGTTATTACTATGTTCCAGAAATTTTACTTTTACGGGCAACCAGGATGAGTTGAAAGTGGTTTGATTCTGTTCAAGGCAAATAATGCGGCCGCCTTTATTGACATACGCTTTCAATTCTTCGGTTTGTCTGTCAAGGTTATCATCCCACGAATCTTTACCGATGACAAATGTGGAGTGCATAGGGAGTTTTGTCAATGAGGATGCTGTTTTCACGGAATATCCCTTTCTTTGTAAACAGTTTAATGTTTGTTGTTCCGGGGTAGTGTCATATACAAAAACTGTTGTTTCTGTATCAGTCGGGTTGTTCCAATCCTTTCCGGCAATAAATAATTCGCTTTCGTTATATGACACCTTTTTGTCTTTGGAATAAATCTCTCCTTTTAATAGATAATCTCCCGTGGGTAGATTCTGTGGGATATTGATAGTGAGAGGTAATTTATCGGTTCCATAATAAGGGACAAACGGGAATTCATTTTCTCCCGATATTACTTTCTTGCCTTCATGCTCAATCCACCAATGCAGGCGGGCATTGCTCAATCCATTACCGTAATCATCGTCATTCACTACGTGTGCCACTACCGATAGCTTCTTTCCTGCATATACTTGTGATTGCCAGTTTTCCCAACTCAATAATATAGGCTGATAGCTAAGCTGATACTGCCTGGCGACCGGTTTGGGCTTCATCTCGGCAAAAGAACTTACTCCGTCCCAATGGTGAAATACAATGGTGAAAGGCATGGTGCCAGCCAGACAATCATTCTGGCTTCTCAAGCGGCGGAATAGCTCCGTCGCATTTTTCAGAACAAATGCCTGATAGGCCATGGCGGCTTCTGCTTGTTCCGCATCAGGCAAATGTCCTGTCCAACACTTTTGAGAACCGGGTTGCTTGGTTCTCGAACAAAGGTTAAAGCGTCCGTCTATACCGGTATAGTTACCCACACATTCTGTGAAGGTAA
The DNA here is from genome assembly GCA_900557355.1 of uncultured Bacteroides sp. Taxonomy (GTDB): domain Bacteria; phylum Bacteroidota; class Bacteroidia; order Bacteroidales; family Bacteroidaceae; genus Bacteroides. The sequence goes on along the minus strand of USSR01000304.1, from coordinate 2,444 downwards.
TGGGCTGTACTTTTCCCGGATTTTGCCACATATCCTTGTCGCGCATATTCAGGTAGGTGAGGAAAGAGTTATAGTACCATCCCCAATACCTGTGTACGTCATAGATATCTGCTGATTTCCCTAGACCATAGCCGGCATTACAAATATACAAACGGGTACTATCCCATTTTTTAAGTTCTTGATACATTCGAGTAAGAAAATCCCTGTATAAGTCACCTACCTTTCCTTCGTAGGGCATTTCATTGGATAAAATATAAATTACGACAGAAGGATGGGAGGTAAACGGACCTAAATCTATTTCCTTATAGGTTTTAAGTGATAATTCAAAATCTGTTGGAGGAGCTGTTTTTGTTGCGTGTTTAGGACGACCGTACCGACCGGCGAATATCATCATTCCTTCTTCGTCGCATACATCCATCCAGTTTTGGTTGTCGGGGATACGAATGATATTGATATGAAGGCTTTTCATATATCGCACATAGTCACGTGCAAACTCTTTACTTTGCTCCAGTTGTTCCGGTATGCCGCGTTCCGGTGGGTTTATGGCATTGCCCCGCAGGTAGATTGGTTTGTCGTTTAAATAGAAGACACCGTTATGCATCTCAAATTTTCTGAATCCTATTCTCTTCTGAAAAGTCTGCTTTCCTGCTTTTAGTGTAAGGTCATAAAGTACAGGCGAAACCGGACTCCATAATTTCGGAGTTAATTGATCTGTAGCCAGTATAACTGTCGTATCGGTTTTATGATTAAAGAGATATTCTTTTGAAAAGTTGCATAGTTTCTCTTTATTCTGTGAGCCGACAATGGTGGCATCAAGCAATAAATGTTCACCCGCTTCTGCCGATAAAGTCACTTCTATTTTGACACTATTGTCAGAAGTAATAGGAGTTATTCTTTGAATATCGGCAGCAACCGATAATAATGGGAATAACAGACAAAAAGCACCTAATAGTTTTGTTCTCATAGTATTATTATTGTATTAAAATAGATTATAAATTTATTCCGTGATTCCCTTTTGGAACTGTGCCGGTGTTATCCCGAACAGTTCTCTGAATCGTTTAATGAAATAACTTGGAGAGTTGAAACCTACTTCATAAGCTATTTCCGAAATCGTCTTAGTATCTGACTGAATCAGCAGCATTTGTGCTTTTTTCAACCTGACGTTTAAAATAAAATCATTCGGCGTCTGTCCTGTTATTCCTTTTAGTTTTAGGAATAACTTGGTACGTCCGATATTTAAAGCCTGTGCGAACATATTCACATCAAAATCGGGATTATCGATGTTTTGTTCAATACAGGTCACACATTGTTCCAAAAATTGCTGGTCGGCACCATTGGTTGCCAAAATATCTACATTGTTATCCATTTGTTTAGCATATTTTTTCTGTAACAGCTTTCTGCCGTTCACCAGGTTATTACAACGCATAAACAAATGTTTCACATTAAAAGGTTTAGTGATATAGTCATCTGCGCCCATTTTTAACCCTTGTATAGTAAATTCTTCCGCAGTCTGTGCTGTGAGCAGTATGACAGGTATGTGCGAAGTTTCAAAATTACTTTTTATCATCCGGCACATTTCTATTCCGGACATCTTGGGCATCATGATATCACTTAGCACAATATCAGGTTGTACTTCTTTGGTTTTTTCAAAACCTTCTTCACCGTCTTGGGCTTCATAAACCGAGTATACTTTGGAGAATAAACGTACTAACAGTTCTCGTAATTCTTCGTTATCTTCGACAATCAGTATTTTACTCGAAGGTTCTTCTGTCCTGTCAGAATTTTCATCCTCCGGTATCTCTTCCGTTATTTTTTCATCATCCATCTTCAGTAATGAAATGCAGTATGAATCAATATCAGGAGTCTCCACTTTTTGTGAAGCCGAAATATGGCTGTCTCCCAAAGGTAACTCAACGACAAATGTCGTCCCTTTTCCTTCCCGGCTTCGGGCACCGATTTTTCCTTTATGCGCTTCGATAATACTTTTTGCAAGCGCCAGTCCAATGCCTGTGCCTTTCTGGTTGTCCAGACTGTCTACTTGATAGAAACGGTCGAATATCTTATTCAGATTTTCCTCGGCAATGCCTATTCCTGTATCTGAAATAAGTATCATAACGCTGTTTTCATACTCTTGTACCGATAATGAAACCGTACCTCCCAAAGGTGTATATTTAAAAGCGTTCGACAACAAGTTATAAATAACCTTTTCCAGTTGCACTACATCAAACCATACATCCAGCGAACGATCTTTATTAAAGTATTCGAAAATAATCTGTTTGCCTCTGGCGTATTCCTTGAAAGACAGATAGATTTCCTCCAGAAACGAATAAATATCCTGCTTGCTGTATTTAAACTTCTCGAATCCCTGTTCTTGTTTTCTAAAATCAAGAAGTTCGGTAATTAAACGTTTCATACGTAGCGTATTTCTATGTATGCCTACTAAT
>USSR01000303.1 GCA_900557355.1 uncultured Bacteroides sp. | reverse complement strand
AAGGTAGGCGATATTATCGAATCTTACGAAGAAATAGAAGTAAAACAGACTCTGTAAGCGAAATAATCTTTTAGACACGGATTACACGGATTTCACGGATTGGTTTAAAAGAAGAACCGTGTTTATCCGTGTAATCCGTGTCTTTTTCAGATATAGTTATGACAATAATAGATATCATCCTATTGGTGGTGATTGGCGCGGGAGCAGTCATCGGTTTTATAAAAGGTTTCATCAGACAACTGGCATCTATCCTTGGATTGATTGTTGGGTTGCTGGCTGCGAAAGCGCTGTATGTGTCGGTAGCGGAGAGAGTCTTTTCTAGGATAACGGACTCTATGACATTTGCACAGATATTGGCATTTGTTGTGATCTGGGTAGTGGTGCCGTTATTGTTTTTACTGGTGGCATCTTTGTTGACGAAGGCGATGGAAGCAATTTCTCTCGGTTGGCTGAACCGCTGGCTGGGTGCCGGATTGGGGGCATTGAAATTCCTGCTACTGGTGAGCCTGCTTATCTGTGTTGTCGAGTTTATCGACTCGGATAATACGATGATCAATAGAACAATGAAGGAGGAATCCGTGTTATATTATCCTATAGAGTCGTTTGCGGGAATGTTTTTCCCGGCTGCAAAAGAAGTTACAGAACAATATATACTTAATACATAATGCAACCCGAAGAACCCAATAAATATGTAAAGGAACTAACGCAGGAGAAGTACAAATACGGCTTCACCACCGATGTGCATACGGAAGTCATTGAGCGTGGGCTGAATGAAGACGTTGTAAGGCTGATCTCTGCGAAAAAGAACGAGCCGGAATGGCTGTTGGAGTTCCGTCTGAAAGCATATCGTCACTGGTTGACGATGGAGATGCCTACATGGGCACATCTCCGTATTCCTGAGATAGATTATCAGGCTATTTCCTACTATGCCGATCCGTTGGCGAAGAAAAAAGATACTCCGAAGAGTATGGACGAGGTAGATCCTGAGTTGATAAAAACCTTCAATAAGCTGGGCATTCCCTTGGAAGAACAGATGGCGTTGAGTGGCATGGCTGTAGATGCTGTGATGGACTCCGTATCTGTGAAGACTACGTTCAAGGAAACATTGATGGAGAAAGGAATTATTTTCTGTTCCATCAGTGAAGCTGTGCGTGAACATCCGGATTTGGTACAGAAGTATCTTGGTTCCGTTGTGGGATACCGTGACAACTTTTTTGCTGCACTGAACTCAGCGGTATTCTCCGATGGTTCGTTTGTATATATCCCGAAAGGGGTACGTTGCCCGATGGAGTTGTCCACGTATTTCCGTATCAATGCGCGTAATACAGGTCAGTTTGAGCGGACGCTGATTGTGGCGGATGATGATTCGTATGTTTCCTATCTGGAAGGTTGTACGGCTCCGATGCGCGATGAGAACCAGTTGCATGCTGCTATCGTGGAGATTGTGGTGCATGAACGTGCGGAAGTGAAGTACAGCACTGTACAGAACTGGTATCCGGGTGATGCCGAAGGTAAAGGCGGTGTCTATAACTTTGTTACGAAACGTGGTAACTGTAAAGGTGCGAACAGTAAACTTTCCTGGACACAGGTGGAGACAGGTTCAGCTATTACGTGGAAATACCCTTCTTGTATTTTGACGGGAGATAACTCTTCGGCTGAATTCTACAGTGTGGCGGTGACGAATAACTACCAACAGGCGGATACGGGTACGAAGATGATTCATCTGGGTAAGAATACCAGCAGTACGATTGTCAGCAAGGGTATTTCTGTCGGACATAGTGAGAACTCTTACCGTGGCCTGGTGCGTGTAGCTCAAAAGGCGGATAATGCGCGTAACTATAGTCAGTGTGACTCTTTGTTGCTAGGTGATAAGTGCGGTGCGCATACCTTCCCGTATATGGATATCCATAATGAGACGGCAGTTGTGGAGCATGAAGCGACTACCAGCAAGATTAATGAAGACCAGATATTCTATTGCAACCAACGTGGCATTTCTACGGAGGATGCTGTAGGGCTGATAGTGAACGGTTATGCTAAGGAAGTGCTTAATAAGCTGCCTATGGAGTTTGCGGTAGAGGCTCAGAAGTTGTTGGCTATTTCGCTGGAAGGCAGCGTAGGATAAGTTTAAAATAAAAAAATAAATATCATGTTAGAGATAAAAGACCTGCATGCCAGTGTAAATGGCAAAGAGATATTGAAAGGCATCAACCTGTCGGTAAAAGCAGGTGAGGTGCATGCTATTATGGGACCGAACGGTTCCGGTAAGAGCACTCTTTCGGCTGTATTGGTGGGTAATCCTGCCTTTGAAGTGACGAAGGGAAGCGTGACTTTCTGCGGTAAGAACCTTTTGGATTTTTCACCGGAAGATCGTAGCCATGAGGGCATCTTCCTCAGTTTCCAATATCCGGTAGAAATTCCGGGTGTGAGTATGGTCAACTTTATGCGTGCAGCGGTGAATGAGCAACGTAAATACAATCATCTGCCTGCTCTCAGTGCAAGTGAATTCCTGAAGTTGATGCGTGAAAAGCGTGCTATTGTGGAACTGGACAATAAACTGGCTAACCGTTCGGTGAATGAAGGTTTCTCAGGTGGTGAGAAAAAGCGGAATGAAATCTTCCAGATGGCGATGCTGGAACCCAAATTGAGCATCCTGGATGAAACGGATTCCGGACTGGATATCGATGCTTTGCGTATCGTAGCTGAAGGTGTGAATAAGTTGAAAACACCGGAGAACAGTACCATTGTCATCACTCACTACCAACGCTTACTGGATTATATCAAACCTGATGTCGTACATGTGCTTTACAAAGGTCGTATCGTGAAGACGGCGGGACCGGAATTGGCTCTGGAACTGGAAGAGAAGGGGTATGATTGGATTAAGAAGGAGTTGGGAGAGTAAATTATGAATGCGGAACAACAATACATAGATCTTTTCTCCCAGACGGAAGCTATGATATGTCGGCACAGTACCGAGGTGATGAATACCCCTCGTGCCATTGCGTTTGCCGACTTTGAACGGCTTGGTTTTCCTACCCGCAAGCAGGAGAAATATAAATACACCGATGTCAGCAAGTTCTTTGAACCGGACTATGGGTTGAACCTGAACCGTCTGGATATTCCGGTAAATCCCTATGAAGTATTCAAATGCGATGTCCCTAATATGAGTACGTCCCTGTACTTTGTGGTGAACGACGCTTTCTACAATAAGTCTCTGCCCGCAGCTCATCTACCCGAAGGAGTTATCTTCGGTAGTTTGAAGGAGATGGCAGAGAAGCATCCGGAACTGGTAAAGAAGTACTATGGTAAGCTGGCAGACACTTCAAAAGACGGAGTGACAGCATTCAACACTGCTTTTGCACAAGACGGTGTACTGCTGTATGTGCCTAAGAATGTAATAGTGGAACGTCCCATTCAGTTGGTAAACATCCTGCGTGGTGACGTGAACTTCCTGGTGAACCGCCGGGTATTGATTGTATTGGAAGATGGTGCACAGGCACGTATGCTGGTGTGCGATCATGCCATGGATGCCGTGAATTTTCTGGCAACCCAGGTGATAGAAGTATTCGTAGGTGAGAATGCTGTCTTTGATCTTTACGAACTGGAAGAAACGCATACAAGTACCGTACGTATCAGCAATATGTATGTGAAACAGGAAGCCAACAGTAATGTATTGCTGAATGGCATGACCTTGCATAACGGTACTTCCCGCAATACCACCGAAGTATTGCTGGCAGGGCGGTTTGTGGTATGGCCATTGCAGATAAGAATCAGCATGTAGATAATAATACAGTCATCGACCATGCTGTGCCTAACTGTACAAGCAATGAACTCTTTAAGTATGTGCTCGATGATCAGTCAGTTGGTGCATTTGCCGGTCTGGTGTTAGTGCGTCCGGATGCGCAACATACCAGTTCGCAACAAACGAACCGGAACCTTTGCGCTACACGCGAGGCACGTATGTATACGCAGCCGCAACTGGAAATTTATGCCGATGATGTAAAGTGTAGCCATGGCGCTACTGTTGGGCAGTTGGATGAAAATGCACTTTTCTATATGCGACAGCGCGGTATTCCGGCACGTGAAGCTCGCTTATTGCTGATGTTTGCTTTCGTGAACGAAGTAATTGATACCATTCGTCTGGATGCTTTGAAGGATCGCTTACACCTCTTGGTTGAGAAACGTTTCCGTGGTGAACTGAATAAGTGCCAGGGCTGTGCGATATGTAAGTGAGAATATACTAATACCTAAACAACATGTATGATATTCAAAAGATAAGAGCCGATTTTCCCATACTTTCCCGTGAAGTGTACGGCAAACCATTAGTCTATTTGGATAATGGGGCGACGACACAGAAACCGCGTTGTGTGGTGGATGCAATAACGGATGAATATTATTCTGTCAATGCCAATGTGCATCGTGGTGTACATTTCCTGTCCCAACAGGCAACGGAATTGCATGAGGCAAGTCGCGAAACAGTGCGGAAGTTCATCAATGCCGGTTCTATAAATGAAATCGTATTTACAAGGGGAACCACGGAAAGCATCAATTTGTTGGCATCCAGTTTCGGTGAAGAATTCCTGAGTCCGGGTGATGAAGTGATTGTTTCAGTAATGGAACACCATAGTAACATTGTGCCTTGGCAACTGCTGGCTGAACGGAAGCGTATCAATCTGAAGGTTATTCCAATGAACGATCGCGGTGAACTTCTGATGGATGAATACGAGAAACTTTTTAACGATAGAACAAAGATTGTCAGCGTAGTGCATGTGTCCAATGTATTGGGTACGGTCAATCCTATCAAAGAAATGATTAAGATTGCCCATAGCCATAATGTACCTTTTCTGGTAGATGCGGCACAGTCCATTCCGCATATGGTAGTGGACGTGAAAGATCTGGATGCTGATTTCCTTGTATTCTCCGGTCATAAAGTGTATGGCCCTACCGGTGTAGGTGTGCTTTATGGTAAGGAAGAATGGCTGGATAGATTACCCCCTTATCAGGGCGGCGGTGAGATGATAAAGCATGTATCTTTTGAACGTACTACTTTCAATGAATTGCCATTTAAGTTCGAAGCTGGTACTCCTGATTATATCGGTACTACGGGACTGGCGAAAGCGCTCGATTATGTTTCTGCCATTGGCATGGATAAGATTGCCGTTTATGAGCATGAATTGACGGAATATGCCACACAGCGATTGAAAACAATCCCTGGCATGCGCATTTTTGGTGAAGCTGCTGAGAAAGGGAGCGTCATCTCTTTCCTTGTGGGTGATATTCATCACTTCGATATGGGCACATTGCTCGATCGTCTCGGCATTGCCGTACGTACGGGACACCATTGTGCCCAACCGTTGATGCAACGCCTCGACATAGAAGGAACAGTGCGTGCTTCCTTTGGAATCTATAATACGAAAGAAGAAGTAAATGCTTTGGTGGCAGGTATCGAACGTGTCAGCAAGATGTTCTGAGTATAATAAAATAAATATATAAAGAAGGGAGATATGGCTTAGTCGTATCTCCCTTTGTTTATTGAGGTATAGTTCCGTTTATCCCACCTGTACCTCCGCCTGCTTCTTCTGCCACTTATCTCGTGCCAGCTTCTGCATATCCGTTACGGAGTCTTTTTCATCTACAATTTCAAAACCTAAGGCTGTTTCGATGATATCCTCCATTGTGACAATTCCCCAGAAGCAGCCATATTCATCAATCAAGATTGAAATATGTTCTTTCTTTTCAAGCATTTGTTCCCAAACGGTGGAAACAGAACTATTTTCCGGGCAAGAAAGAATAGGACGGGCCACATCCTTCAGGCACATATCAAATCTATCCTCTGCTAACTTTTCAAGTACAGTTTGCCGCAATACATATCCTGTGATATAATCTTCACTATCATTGTAGACAGGAATACGAGAGTAAAACTTATATTTGCCATCCTGATAGAATTCCTTCAAAGACATACTTTCGGGAGCTGTTGCCACCACAGTACGGGGAGTCATAATGGATTGTGACTTTACTTTATCCAGTTTAATGAGGTTCTGTATCATCTTGTTCTCTTTCATCTGGAAAACACCTTCTTCTACTCCGATGGAAATCATGGCCGAAACTTCTTCGCGACTTACGGATAATTCCTGTTTGCCGGAAGAAAAAAGGCGGGTAATCAGTTCGGACAGCCACACTAAGGGGTAACAGATGATAATAAGGAAATTGATGATACGGGCTGACGGAAGTGCCAGTGTGCGCCAGTAGCAGGCACCTATCGTTTTAGGAATGATCTCTGAGAGAACGAGAATTAAGATAGTCAGTATGGCAGAGATTACACCGAAGTAAGCTTCTCCGAATATCTTTACTGCTTCGGCACCTACACCTGCAGCACCCACGGTGTGGGCTATGGTGTTCAAGGATAATATGGCAGCAATAGGCCGGTCGATGTCTTGTTTGAACTTCTTTAATAAAATAGCGCTTTTCCCATGTGTTTTCTCTTTAGTGGAGATGTACGACATTGGAGTAGATAATAAAACTGCTTCAAGAATGGAGCATAAAAATGATAAAGCTAATGCAAGGGTTAAGTATAATAAAACAAGTCCCATATATAAATTAATTAATTAGACATAGCGGAACGAATATAAGATTCGCCCGGATAAAATATAAAAATACGGTAATAGAAGGACTTGTGCTAAAGGCGATATATACAGAGTAGGGAACGTTCAGGTGAATATACGCTCCTGAGATTGTGCGGTTGGGTACCGTCACTATATTGATATAAATTAGTGTTCTCGGTAGAGAAAGTATAAGTAGTCGTAATCTCTGCACAGAGCTTACGCGCACGGTTTAAAGAAAGTGTACGGGAAATAACAGCTTCATCGTTGAACTCTTCGGGCGAATGCTGCTCGTTTTGTTCAATGCAAAGAAAAGGAGGTTCATTTTCGGAAAAGGAATTATAATCTTCCGGTTGCAGTGCAAAAAGCACTACTACCAGATACATCATTATTTTAAATATAAAATGCTTTGTTTCCATTTCTTCGGTACAAAGATAGATAAATGTTGACTCTGCTCATATATAGATGCTCTCTATTTTTTGTTTTTTTATTATAATGAGGAGATATAAAACGGGGCGTCACTGCAACTTTCCGCCCTATTCGTGCGTCTAATAGGGTGCAAATAACTTAAATAAATAGAGAAAGATTATGTTAGTAACAACAACCCCAACTATCGAGGGTGGACGTATCACCCGCTATTATGGTATCGTTTCAGGTGAAACGATTATCGGTGCCAATGTATTCCGTGACTTTTTTGCCAGTATTCGTGATGTAGTGGGCGGACGTAGTGGTTCTTATGAAGAAGTACTGCGCGAAGCGAAAGATATTGCCCTGCGTGAAATGCAGGAACATGCCAGAGCACTCGGAGCCAATGCGGTGATTGGTGTGGATTTGGATTATGAAACAGTGGGTGGAAGCGGCAGTATGTTGATGGTAACTGCCTGTGGTACGGCTGTGACAGTAGAATGATGAATACAGGGGAAAATAATCGCTAATGATTACTTTTCCCTTTTTTGTTCCAGTAAGTCGGGTGAATGGAAGATGATACTGGTGCGGTAATTTTTCTTTTATTCCTTTGTTTATCTCGTTTAAAATCAATACTTTTAGGCTTTCAATCAACCTTTTAATACGAATAACACCATGGACAGTTTGCTTTTCTGGCTGATTCCGGCCGCTTCCGTTTTAGCTCTCTGCTTTGCTTACTATTTTCATAAGCAAATGATGAAAGAGAGTGAGGGTACTCCACAAATGATAAAGATTGCTGCCGCTGTGCGTAAAGGCGCAATGTCTTATCTGAAACAACAGTATAAGATAGTTGGCTGGGTATTTCTGGGACTTGTGATCCTTTTCTCTATTATGGCATACGGTTTCGATGTACAAAATCACTGGGTGCCGATTGCCTTCCTGACGGGTGGTTTCTTCTCCGGTCTTTCC
>USSR01000302.1 GCA_900557355.1 uncultured Bacteroides sp. | reverse complement strand
TATCCACCTCGTTTCTCGCAGGTATCTACGGAGGAGGAAGCATTGTCACAGTTGGAAAATATGTCGTTCGACCTGGTGATTTGTATGCCGAGCACGGGGGATAATGACAGTTTCGATATCGGCCGTCACATCAAAGAGAAATACGAGCATATTCCTATCGTCATACTGACTCCTTTTAGCCATGGTATTACCAAACGGATTATCAATGAAGATTTAAGTGCGTTCGAATATGTGTTCTGCTGGTTGGGTAATACCGACCTGTTGGTGTCTATCATTAAGTTGATAGAGGACAAGATGAATCTGGAACACGATGTACAGGAGGTCGGTGTGCAGCTGATTCTTTTGGTGGAAGATGGCATTCGTTTCTATTCTTCCATTTTGCCGAATCTGTATAAGTTCGTGTTGAAGCAGAGTCAGGAATTCTCTACCGAAGCCTTGAATGCACACCAGCGTACGCTCCGTATGCGCGGACGTCCTAAAATAGTGTTGGCACGTACGTATCAGGAGGCGATGGAGATCTATCATAAGTATCAGAATAATATATTGGGGGTAATCACTGACGTCCGTTTCCCGAAAGTGGAACGGGGAGAGAAAGACGGTCTGGCAGGTATCAAGCTGTGTGCGGAGATACGTAAGAATGATCCGTTTGTTCCTTTGATTATTCAGTCTTCCGAATCTGAAAATTCGTCTTATGCAGTCAAGTATGGTGCTAGCTTTATCGATAAGAACTCCAAGAAGATGGACGTTGATTTGCGCCGTATCGTCTCCGATAATTTTGGTTTTGGTGATTTTATTTTCCGCAATCCGGATACCGGGGAGGAGATTGCCCGCGTCCGGAATTTGAAGGAGCTGCAAAACATTCTTTTTGCCGTACCTGCGGAATCTTTCTTATATCATATCAGCAGGAATCACGTGTCGCGTTGGTTTTATTCACGTGCCATGTTCCCGGTGGCTGAATTTTTGAAACCGATAACCTGGAATAGTCTTCAGGATGTGGATGCTCACCGTAAAATCATCTTTGAGGCGATTGTGAAATATCGTAAGATGAAGAACCAGGGAGTTGTGGCGGTCTTTAAGCGCGATCGCTTCGACCGTTATTCTAACTTTGCCCGTATCGGGGATGGCTCTCTCGGAGGAAAAGGGCGTGGACTGGCATTTATTGATAATATGGTGAAGCGTCATCCGGAGTTTGACGAGTTTGAAAATGCGCGTATTGCTATTCCTAAAACAGTGGTGCTTTGTACGGATGTCTTTGATGAGTTCATGGACACCAACAACTTGTATCAGATTGCACTGTCGGATGCGGATGATGCTACGATTTTGAAATACTTCCTGAAGGCTAAATTACCGGACCGGTTGATAGAGGACTTTTTCACTTTCTTCGATGTCGTGAAGTCTCCGATTGCCATTCGGTCTTCTTCCTTGTTGGAGGATTCTCACTATCAACCGTTTGCCGGAATTTACAACACTTACATGATTCCTTATCTGGACGACCGCTATGAAATGTTGCGGATGCTTTCCGATGCCATCAAAGGGGTGTATGCTTCGGTTTATTTCCGTGACAGCAAAGCGTATATGCAAGCTACGTCGAATGTAATCGATCAGGAGAAAATGGCTGTTATCTTACAGGAAGTAGTTGGCAATCAGTATGGTGACCGTTATTATCCTTCCATGTCCGGTGTGGCACGCTCGCTCAATTATTATCCGTTGGGGAATGAAAAGGCAGAAGAGGGAACGGTGAATCTGGCTTTGGGATTAGGAAAATATATTGTTGACGGTGGCATGACCCTTCGTTTTTCTCCTTATCATCCTAATCAGGTGTTACAGACCAGCGAAATGGAAATTGCTCTCAAGGAGACTCAAACCCGTTTCTATGCATTGGATTTGAAAAATGCCGGACATGATTTTTCTATCGACGATGGTTTTAATTTGCTGAAACTTCATGTCAAAGAGGCAGAAAGTGACGGTGCTCTGCGTTATATTGCTTCTACCTACGATCCGTACGATCAGATCATTCGTGATGGTTTATATCCGGGAGGACGTAAGGTGATTACTTTTGCTAATATCCTGCAACATGATGTTTTTCCGTTAGCTCGTATTCTGCAGTTAGTATTGAAATATGGTGAACAGGAGATGCGCCGTCCGGTTGAAATTGAATTTGCAGCAACGTTAAGTCGCGAACATGATAAATCCGGAACTTTCTATCTGTTGCAGATCCGTCCTATCGTAGACAGCAAAGAAATGCTGGACGAGGATTTGAACGAGATTCCTGATGAGAATGTGATTCTCCGTTCGTATAATTCATTGGGACACGGCATTATGAATGAGGTATATGATGTGGTTTATGTAAAAACGGACAATTATAGTGCCTCCAATAATCAGACGATTGCTTGGGAGATAGAAAAGATCAATCAACAGTTCCTGAACGAAGGAAAGAACTATATATTGGTTGGTCCGGGACGCTGGGGGAGCAGTGATGCATGGCTTGGTATTCCGGTGAAGTGGCCTCATATTTCAGCTGCCCGTGTGATTGTGGAAGCCGGTCTGACTAATTACCGGGTAGATCCCAGTCAGGGGACACACTTTTTCCAGAATCTGACTTCTTTCGGGGTAGGGTATTTCACGATCAACGCCTTTATGAATGATGGAGTATATAATCAGGATTTCCTCAATGCGCAACCGGCAGTGCAGGAAACGAACTATCTCCGTCACGTTCGCTTTGAAAAGCCTGTGGTAGTCAAGATGGACGGCAAAAAGAAGTTGGGAGTGGTCTTGATGCCGGAGACTTAAGGTGGTGTTTGATTTATTTTATTTACCCGTTATTTCTATAGGCTAATGGGCTCATGCCGACATATCGTTTGAAGTATTTGCCGAAGAACGATGTGTTGGCAAAATTGAGTGAATTAGAAATCTCTTGGATAGAAAGATGGGTGGACTTTAATTGTGATTTGGCATCCATGATGACCATGTGTGAAATGATTTCTGCACATGTATTTCCTGTGACTTTCTTAACTGTTGTACACAGATGGATATTTGAGATCTTAAGCTTCTCGGCATACCATGCTACATTTCGAGTATGATTGTAATTCTGCATTACTAGTTGAGTGAAATTTTTGTAGATTAATTCACCTTTAGATAAATATTCTTTGGTGTTTTGTAGTTGGGTGTTATACATGGCAGCTATCCCTGCGTGTATATTGTTGTACAGGTGCGGAGTAATGCTTTTACGGGTTGATTCATTGAAAAAGGCGTATAATTTTATCAAGAATTGAAAGTATTCCGCTAATAATTTGGTTCCTTCCGGTTTTAATGAAATGACAGGTCTTCCTATCGTTATAAATAAAGTATTGATAGATGAAGGGGTTAAATTGGCTTGTTCTATGTATTTTGATGAGAATCCTCCGAAATAAAGTATGGGTTCTCCGCTTACACTGTGTATTTGAAGAATGCTTCCCGGCATGATAGTAGCAAAATCGTTAGCCCGTACCGTGATACGGTTTAGATTGACTGAAGCCTCAATTTCTCCATCCATACATAATACGAATATTTCCGATTTCAACCGACAGGGAAAGTTTGTATATAAATTGAGCAATTCTTTGTTAACTCCTGTACCTATAAGCCATTCTTCTGGTAAGTCTATTTTGGGTAATTCTTCCATATATCGTACTTCTTACTTTATTACAAAGATATGTAGATTTAGGGAAATAGATTCTCTTTTTTTTCTTATATTATAATTTTGACTTGAAAAATGGTACATTACAAGGGGGTTTGAGTATATTTCTTTAAAAATAGAACAGAAACAAGAAAAATAGACCTTGCGGAGATGTGGAAATAGTAGTTACTTTGCAGCTGTGAAATTTTGGCTTCTATGCGATGGTATATCGCGTATTTGCTTTTATTAATTAAAAAGAGAATTTAGAAATGAAAAAGAAATTATTTTATTATCTGTTTGCAGTATTGTGTACTGCGACATTGTTTACGTCTTGTAGTGACGATGATGATAATGGAAAGAATGGTGATGATCAGACAGAAGTTACTGATATTAGTGGTAACTATAAAGGTAATTTGGTAGTATCCATTGATGGAAGTGCAGCTGATCCTGTCTCTCAAGTGATATCTATTGCTAAATCAGGTGATCAAACATCACAAGTCATATTGTCTTTGAAAAAATTTTCATTTGCAGGTCAATTGGTAGGTGATATTGAAGTGCCTTGTACTGTGGAAGAAAAAGATGGAGTACAATCTTTTAGTGGTCAGAAAGATCTGAAGTTTACTACAGAGTTTGGTCAATTGTTAGGAACACTTCCTACGTCAGTAAGTGGAACAGTGAAAGACGGAAAAGTTAGTATGAAAATTGGTGTAACTGTTGCAGCTTTGGGCCAAACAGTGGATGTTGCTTTTGAAGGAGATAAGATGACTGGTAATGAAAGCAGTGAAGCGAAGATTTCAGATTTTGTGATTGATAGTGAGTTTGTTACAGAACAACCTGTCATTGATGATGAAAATGGAACTATAGCTTTTAAAGTTAATGATGCTACAACTAATGATGATTTAAAGGCATTGATTCCTACGTTTCAAGTTTCTGATAAAGCTACAGTTTCTCCTGTCAGTGGTATAGCACAAGATTTTTCAGGTGGTAAATCTGTGGAATATATTGTGATGGCAGAGGATGGGACTACAAAGGTATATACAGTTTCTATTGTAGGGAAAAATAATATATTGAAATATTCATTTGAAGAATGGGGTGAACAAGCAGACAAAACTAATCCTGATAAAATGAAATGGTCTTCTCCTCTTCCTCTTGATGAATTGGCTACGGCTAATAATGGTGTTGCATATCTTAAAGCTTTTGATTTTACTAATAAGTACAATTTGTCTTATGGTACATTGGAAGAAAAAGAAGCTGGTTATAAAGGTACTGCAGCTAAGTTGATAACTCAATATACAAAGGGTGCAGGTTTTGGTATGGCACCTGCTATAACGCCGGGTTCTTTATTTACTGGTAGGTTTGAATTTCAAGCCGTTACTGATCCTAAGGAACAATTGAAGTTGACCAAGTTTGGTATTTCTTATACTAAAAAGCCTCTTTATTTTAAGGGAGCCTTTAAGTATAAAGCTGGGGACAATTTTGTAGATGGTTCTGATAAAAATGATGTAAAAGAAAATACAGGTGATAAAGATCAATGTGGAATTTATGCTTTATTGTATGAAGCTACAAATGAAAAAGAAGAAGAAGTTATACTGGATGGGAATACGATAACTAATTCGGAATATCGTGTAGCTATTGCGCAAATAAAAGATGGTTCGGATACAGAAGACAAATGGGTCGAATTTAATGAAGCATTTACTTATTTTGAAGGTAAGGTTTATGATTCATCAAAAAAATATAAAATGGCTATTGTTTGCTCATCAAGTAAAGCTGGAGACTCATTTAAAGGTGCGGTTAATAGTACATTATTTGTTGACGAACTAGAAATCATCGGAGAATAATATTATTAATATATTGAGTGTTCCTCTTAGAAAAAATATTTATCCCCGTTACAAATTTGAATTGTAGCGGGGATATTTTTAGTAGAATACTTCTTGGTACATAAGAATCCTATATTAAAAACGGCTGTAATGTGCACTGCATTGTGCCTGTTCTATATCTGTTACTCTTTTAGAACGCATATCCAAACCCAATATTCAAGTAGATAGGATACATTGCAAATGTTATTGTATCAAAGTCTTTCTTAAAGATATCGTTTAGTCCCCATGTTAAATCCGCATAGACATTAAGGTGTTTGAAAGCTTTCCACTCACCGCCTAATTGAGCTCCCCATTGAAATTTGCGTAAGTTGTCTGAAAAATCATAAGTTGCAATACTTTCACCGTTGAAGTCGACACGCTGGCCTGTTTCATCAGGCGTGCGTAGATGACCTTCATATACATGTCCGGAGAAGTTGCCTTCAGTCATATAAGAAACATAAGGACCAAGTGATACTTTCCAACGGTCACTTATCTTATAATTAGCCAATACAGGAATGGTGAGATATGAATTTTTCACTTTTGTTTTTACGCCACCAGTCCAAAGACCTTGTAGCTCGCCACCATTAGTATTGATGATCTTCATTCCGTAATTTTTTACGGTAGCTTCGGTAGTCATCGTTTTATTCTCAAGCCGTATACCTGCGGTCATTCCCCATTTTTTGTCTTTGCCGAACCATTTTGTGGTATTTCCCTCAATAGCAATAGCTATGTTTGGCGCATAGCTATCAATACTACGTATTTCTTTAGGTAGGGGAAGAGGAGAAGTACCTCCAATGCTCAATCCGGCTTTGATACTATACTCCCATCCATGTAAATATGAGTAGATAAGAGCTTTGTTACGTTCGTTTTGGGCATATGCAACATGTGAAAAAAGTATTGCGAGGAATACAATCCCTACTACTTTATTATATATTGTTTTCTTCATTATCTTATCAATTGGTTGGGTTTATTATTGATTTGCGGGGTATTCACTCGGGTTAGAAGTGCAGACAATCTCTACTTGGTCTATATGAAGCGTACTACCTACTGCTCCCTCAAATTTTGCACCGTCTACACTGGAAGAGAATACGATGCCAAGTTTGTAGATACCTTTCTCTAGTTTATCAGGATCAATAGATTTGCTATTCTTTGGTTCGAAATTAAAACTGAATTGTTGCCAACTATCTGTTTCAGGAAGTGCGTCAAGATTTCGTGCCAAGGCTACAATATTGGGTGAAGTGAGTGAAGTAGAGCCATCAAGGAATTGTACATTATCATCTGTTTCATATAATACACCGTAGATGTCACATTTATCTTTCTTTCCTTCTACGATTTCTCCCTTTGATGAGAAGTTGGTACCGGCTTTATATTTGTACCATCCTTCCAACTTGAGTGGATAGTAGAAGAATGGGAAACCAAAGTGGGTGGCTTTCATTGCGTTGTTTAAGGCCTGTCCCACTTCAAATGAGCCAACGAATAAGTTACCTGCAGCAATATACATTTTTACCATACTTCCAAAGCTACCTGTGTCTTTCGTTGTCAGTTTTACACATTTGCCGCCATTAACTCCTCCGTTTACTTGTACCGTGGGGTAGTCTTCTGGTGTTTTTGCCATTTTTGTTAATTCGAATCCAGGGTTTCCACTAGCTAGCTCTAGTCGACGGATAATATTTTCAGAAGATTTATCTTCATAGAATTTGTGATAAGGAGCATCTGAACTTAGCGTCTCGAAATCGTATACTAAAGGCATTTCTGTCTGCCAAAGTTTGATTGTATAGGTCGCAGAAAAAGCACCATCTTCTGATGTAACTTTAAATTCTCTAGGGTTTTCGTCATTAAAGTTATAGACGTTAGCTTCGTCTCCGGTTAACTGCCGTACCGGCTTTATAGAAGCTCCAGTAGGGAGGTCGAAATTGATGTTTGTTTTGGATGGGTCAGCAGCTTTTGATACATACAACTGAATGGTGAAGTCATTTCGATCAATCAAGTACTGTTGGATATGGTTTCCACTGCATCCATCTATAGCTGCTTCAACATTTTGAGCTTCATCCTGAATGCAGGAAGCAACTGCCAGACATAATATCATTCCGGCGAATAAATTTTTTAGTTTCATCAGTCTGTTATAAATATTAAGGGGTTATACAGGGGACAAAGATAGTTAAAATAGTTGAGTGGCTATTTCTGTAGAATGTTAAAAGAAAAATCAGAGTTGTCGGTAATGATATATAAAAGAGGCTGTCCGCTTCTTTTCGGAAGCCCTCTTTCTTAAAGCGAGAGGAAAGGAACTATTAAATATCTAATTAATAGATCCTTATGTTTAGAATTTTATCCTCTCTAAGTTTCATGTCATTTCGTTGTATTAGCCTGTTTTTATATTTGCGCATCAAAGAAGGATTGATACCTTCTTGTTATAATCAGCTTGTACTGTTGCTTCATTTCTTTAGGCAAGAAAGAAATATCTATGA
>USSR01000301.1 GCA_900557355.1 uncultured Bacteroides sp. | reverse complement strand
TAGTCAGCGGTCTGCAAAACCGTGTACGGCGGTTCGAATCCGCCAGGAACCTCAACTATCACTTTAAAGCCCTTGAAAGTCAAGCACTTTCGAGGGCTTATTTTTTACGGAGACCGTTTCGGGGACCACTTGAAAATTCGAGAATATTTTCCAATATATCTTTTGATTATTTTTAGGATTCAGTTTACAGCAGAAGCACAAATGATTTAAAGTGATTTGCCATTCAAGAATCTCGTAGTCCTTAAGTGTTCTTTCTATTATATGTGATTTATATGAAGAAATATAGATTGAGGGGATTGTGTACCCCCTCTTCTATGGAAGACCAGCTAAGAGACCATAACTAATGTGGTTTAATTGGGTGCTATAATTAAGTAGCCTGCCAAATCTTCCGGTTCATCATTCTTGGGTGCTTCATTTATAATATCCCAAACTAATGCTTTACCTACAATTGATTGTATAAAGCTAGCAAGGTTATATATATCCTCTAATTCTAATTTGCAGTCTATATTCCCAATAAATAGTAATTTACACTCTTTGTTTGCTTCCAATTTGATAGAGTTACTAATTAATTGGCGAATAACCTCAATAGACAAATCAGAGAAGTTTAGTGACAAGATTATACTTTCACTATCTCTAATAACCTTAAACTTAAAAGACTTTACTCTCATTGTAGCTTTCTTTCTAATGGATTATGTTATCAGCTATGTTATCAAAACGTGCAAATTGACTGGAAAATTTTAATAAAGTATTTCCCGTCTTTCCATTACGATTTTTAGCAACTATGATTTCAGCCATACCGTGCAAATCATTTTCTTTTTCATCTTGGTATATTTTGTAATATTCGGGACGATGGATAAAGCAAATCATATCTGCATCTTGCTCAATAGTTCTGGATTCTCGTAGATCACTTAATTGAGGACGTTTTCCCTCAATGCCTTCACGTGATTCTTTACCACGATTTAACTGTGAGAAAGCTATAATAGGAATATTCAATTCCATAGCCAATGCTTTGAGCGAACGAGTAATTACGCTAACCTCTTCTTCACGATTGCTATAACTCATGCCACTTGTATTCATCAGTTGGAGATAGTCAATGATAATTAGCTTAACTTGATGTTCTCGTACAAGGCGAGATGCCTTAGTGCGAAGTTCTTGTATAGATAACGCTGGTGTATCATCCAGAAAGATAGGTGCATCTTCTATAATTTTTTCTGCATCATCCAATAAGGCTTGTTCTTTCTCACTATACAATTCTGCATGATTTATTTCCACGTTGCTTACATTTGATAAAAAACGATTCATGAATTGAACAGTGGACATTTCGAGGCTAAAGTAAACAATAGGGGTTCTATTAAGGATGGCGATATTTCTCACCAAGGATATTGCTAATGCTGTTTTTCCCATTGCTGGGCGTCCACCAATCACAATTAATTCTCCTTTTTTCCATCCGAATGTAATTTTATCCAATTCAGTGAAACCGGATTGTATGGCTCTCTCACCTACATACTCATATTTGAATATACCCAATTTTTTCATATTCTTTTTCTTATTTAGTCTTAGTGTGAGCAAAGTAACTAAGACATATACGTCATTTTACGACGTAACTCTCGAAAAAAAGAAACCGCTACAACTTGACATTATAGCGGTTCTTGTTCGTAGTTAGTATGTAATACTTTGATTTATATTTCATTACATGAGAACAAATGTTTTTTATTCCACATCATTATTCAAGAAAATATCCAATTTAGCTTCGGAAGTCTCTGCTTTTTTAAATAATTTCTCAATAGGAGTAATTTTCTTGCTATACCATTTCCTCATTTTGGAACTAACAGTTGCATACTTTTGGAGTATAGCCAACGTCTCGCTCAAGTTTTTACCCTCCAAGCTTAAAGTAAGGTATTCAGTTGTTGCAAGATATGCATTGTAAGCATTCTTGTGTATTTTGGGCACATTATCTTTATACCCTTGTTGACCTCTATAATAAGTGTAAGAACATTCCACGCATTGTAAGTCGTCAGAAATCTGTTCTACCATTTTTTTCATCATAGATAAAGTGTCATACTTCTGCATGAAATCTCGATTGATTTTATCAATGTATTCACTTATTAATTTTATCGATTTATAATATTTTCCATCGTTTTCTTTAATCCCTCTTTCCGTATATTCATTGCGTAGACGAATAACATCATCTAATTCTTTTTTATGCATTTTAACCGCAGTCTCTAAAGCCGAGGATTTTCCACTACTCTCATATAATCCTTTTCTACAATATACTACGTCAGGACGAACAAACTCCATTTCTTTTATATTCATGGAAACTTTTGTAGGGAGAATTTCTTGCAGCTTGTTATATAAGGAATCATACTGAAGTTCTAATAGCTTTTCTTTTCTTAATTGCTCCACATCATTTCCATTTTGATCTACTATCTTCTTAGAATATACTTCGTTATCTTTATATAAAGATACCTCATAATATTCATTTCCTGCTTCTCTCAGAACTTTTATAGATTTGGTTAAAGCACCATTATCATAACATTCTATCACATCTGTGCTTAGGTTCTCTTTTTGTGTGATAGTTTTGCCATCTTCCGCATAAAACGAAATGATATTATCATCTAGTTTCTCAATTAATATGCCCGTTTCGCTATATCTGGTATACTGAATTGGAGTTGTTATATTTCCATAGTTTCCCGGTGTCACTTGAAGTATTCCTTTGTATTCTATTTGTCCGTTTTGAAACCAGTTTGTGTTATATTGTTTGTCATCTACTAATTTTGCATGGCTTTTCTTTTGCCCTCTATTTTTGGCATCCGTGTAGTAGGATGTTTTCTCTATCATTTCATCTTCCTTATATATACATTCTTCCAAGAGATAGTGCCCACTACTTCCCAAATTATAATTCTTTTCCACTCCGCTCTTTTTCCCATTTAGATAGTTTGTGGATTTAGAAATATATTTTTCGGATGTTCCGAAATATTCGATACATAATCCATGTAAAGCTCCATGATTGTAGTTTGCGGAGATTAGTAACATTCCATTCCTGTCGTATTCCTTATAGGAACCATGTCTTGTTCCAGTACCCGCAATTACAGTAAAAGATTCATGTAAACGGGAATTCCCCCAATCCCAATAAGTTTTTTTAGTCACAAGATTCTGCGCACTAGCTATATCAACTGATGATATTATAATGCAAATAAAAAATAGAATTCTAAATTTCATATTTTCCTTGATATTAATTTCTTTTTTGTTGTATGCGATCTTAATTTATCTGTACGATGTTGGTAATAGGATTAGGCGTTGATTCCGTAATTTCCACATTACCGTCTATATCAATCGTTCCGATAACAGATTGGCTTGTACTATATTGAAAACCTGCAAAATATAGCAAATCCGAACCCTCCATTGTATAAATGGAACGAAAATCAATGCCTTTGCTTGACAAGTCCAATTCCTTGATACTGTAGTCCTCCAATGCTATAATATCCAATTTATCCACAGATTTTCGTGCATATAAAGCATTTGTTGTGACATAAGTGGAACGATCGGTGGCAAAAAATCCATTCAAATTAGCTGAAACTTCTGTCAATGCCTTTGTAGCAAACTGATATTCATAAGTGCGACCATAATAATTTATCAGCATTGTAGCCCTGCGTTCATTCCATTTCACTTGTATATCATTGGGTTGTGGTCTTCCCCAATAATCAAGAGATTCCGTCTCTGCCATAATTTGACTTTGGAGTTCTTTATTCTCATTTAGCTTGCTAACTACAAGTTTGTAAGATTCCTGTTCTCCACTAACAGCAGTGAGATATAAATCTTCGTTGTCGTGAGATACAAAAGCATTTCCATATTCTGTTTGGGGGATAAAATTAGAAATGATAAACTGCTGCGTACCATACGACGGACGGATATATCTGTAACCATAGAAACAAGTTCCCTTATTGTTGACAACAAAAGAAAGGGAATTATCTGCATACAATTCTAACTTTAAGTTAGAAATATCCTGTGTATGAATTTTATAAAGTCTTCCTCCACCCATATTGTTTTCCATGTTAGCCATGACATAGATATTTCCCTTATTGTCTGTTACGGCATTCTCTCCATTTAGCCCTGCACCTAAATCATATATAGCTTCTGTGGATTTATCGACAAGATAGGAATATCCGCCTATTCTCTCTTCGTTCGGTAGCAAGAAGCCATCTTCGTCATACGTTGGTCTGTAATTGATGTCCCCGCCTGTAAACATCAGATACTTTTTATTAATATCCCATATTGAAAAATGAACCGCTTATTCTAATCGTATCACCCTTATTGTCAATCCACGATAATTCCATGTCTCTACCGTCTTTCTTAATCTGTCGATATTGGGCAGAAGAAGAACGGGTATTAGTTCCGCTTGTATAGATATACTTTGCATCTTTGATATTCAACCCCACAATATCACCGTGCTGTGGCGGTTGGGACAGTTCATCATCATTACTGCAAGATACAAGAAAAAAGGCTGTACAAGCAGCCAATAAATACTTCAATTTCATAATACTATTTTTTTATTTTATTAGTAATTCTATCTGATAATCCTTTCAATCCTACTTCATTTAAGTTTTTCAACTTTGCTTCTTCCCCTATCAGAAGAGGGTGTTTAGGATAGCCTTTCGTGGTAGCTCCGTAGGCTTTGAAATGATAGCTTCCACTGAACAGGCTGATTATACCTTGTATGTTCTTATCTTCGTTTCCGAATAACAGATCAGACAAATATGTCCGTTTTGTATCATCAATAACCGCACCCCAAGCGCACCACACATCTGCCTGTTCAATAGTAGACAACAATTCTTCTATGGCTGCAAGATTGCGCAAATGAATCTCTATGTCGTAAGTATGGTCCGTATCCATGTTGTTCGGATTGGTTGCTCTTTGAGGGTAAACATTCAGCATATACCATGCTCCGTATTCACCGCTTCTTTTTGCATAGTCTTGCACCCTTCTCAGTGTCGGGTCAAGGAAGTTAGGCAGTGCCATGCTAGGGTTGATACCAATGCAAACCAATACATTCTGTTTATCCGTATCGAATTGCTCACCTAATACATAACGCACGTCTGTAAGTTCACAGTCGTATTTTCTACGATATTCGTCCGACACATCATAGTTATACACCCAACCATTTTTTACTATTTTCTTACTCATAATCTCTAAAAGCCTTGTTGCTTAGTATTTCTAAGCACAAAGATAAATCTTTTTTTCAACTTTACAAATTCAAAAACATGGTTTTATGAAATCAGATATTGATCTATTTGTCATTAATAGAATTAGAGAAAAGCGAAAGGAATTGAAAGTGTCTCAGCGTGGTATGGCAGAGATACTTGGCTGTTCTGCTGGTTTTATCGGACAAGTAGAGAGTGAAAACTCTGATACTAAGTATAGTGTACATCAACTCTATCTTATCGCAAAGGATTTTGATTGTTCTCCAGCAGACTTTTTCCCTTCTCTTGATTCTGATTTTTAATCCAGTTTAGCTTGCAAAGCTAAGACTATGGGTACGACAATTTCAGTCGGTGCTCGGATGTTTTTTTCATATTACATTTATCTGGAAAAAAATAACCGCTACATTGCTGTAACGGTTATAATATTATTTTCTTAATTTCTCAATTCTGCTTTATCTCTTCAATTTCGTTATCAGTGTCGATAATTAGATACTGTTGTAGTTGAGTGTCTGTAAATATCAACTTACTTTCTTCCTGTGTTATAATGCTAATCTCCTTTATTCTGGTATGTCCGACTACATGATGGTAGTTAGGGAGTGCGGATTTACTTAAAGAGTCTGGTCTAATCCATAATGGACTTTGATAGACATTATTTCCGGCAGCATCGCTGTTTATTTTATTGACGAAATCTAATACTAATGGATATGTTTGAAACAGATTGTTTATATCTGTATAATGTTGCATTCCTTTTTCTTTCATCCATATACGGCTTACACCTGCATGGGAAAACAGATAATTGTCATAGCAAACACACGCTTGAATTGTCTTTTCCCGAATCAGGACTATAAGTTCATCTTGTATAAGATCGGATAACCGTTGAGTGAAGCGGTTGCTTCTCACACCTCCGATATACTGTAAGTCATGGTTGCCTATTAGCAAATCAACGTTAGTATATTCTTCTTTAAAGTCAAGTATAGAGTGTAGATTTTCTAACTGTTCTTCTGGAGAAATAAGACTATGTTTGTCATCTACATAATCCCCAAGAAAGATAAATCTGTCCACATTCCCTCTTTCCTTATTGATAATATTCTTCCATTCTGTCAGTCCATGAATATCACTAATTATACATATTTTCATAAGCGTTAGTATTGGGATATAGCTTTTTGTAAGCGTTTTATAATTCTTTCTCTGAGCGATAATGGGTATAAGACTTCTACTTGTTCTCCGTAACTGATTATCTTATTTTCTAATTCCGGATTGATAATTAGGTGTAAAGTGACAATGTTTTCATCTATAGTTTGAGACTGGTGTAGTGGTAGAGCTTTCAGATAATGTAACATAGTATCGGAAAATCTTAGTTCCACTTTTTCTATTGGGGCATTTGGATTGTTATCCGGTTCATAGATTATCCCATATATTTGATTGAATTTATCCGCAGTCAGCTCCAATACTTTCTCTCGTTGAAAATGATTATCGGTAATAATAAGGTCACTAATCCTGTCAAGCCCAAAAGTGCGAAAAGCTTTCAGTTCATCAACATAGGCAAACATATACCACATTCCTTCAAACTCTTTCAATAGATAAGGAAAGACTGTATATTCTTTTAATCTGCCTGTTTGATAGTTTCGATGTTCAAAGTGGATGCTCATTTGGCTCTGGATTGCTTGCAGTAAACGACCGATATTCTCAACTCCTTTTGCGTGAGGGGTAGGGCTAATAGATAAGTACTCTAGGAGTTTGTTTCTGTCTTTGACGGTGGAGAGAATAATATCAGAACTTTCAGCTAGTCCAATAAAATAGAGCAATTTATCGAAATCGAATGTACTATCTGTTTGAGCATAGTAACCATTCTTTTGTTCATCGTATATGATTTCTATATCGAAATTACTTCGTATATCAGCTAGATCTCTTTGAAATGTCCTCTCTCCAATCTCTACGTCATATCGTTTCATGTAGTCGAGCAGTGTACGCTTGCTGGGATAATCATTCTGTAGAATTCTACGAATGATTAGATAGTTTCTTCGTATGGTATTTTTGGTTGGCATAAATGTTTATATTTGTAGGTCAAAGCGATTACTGATATTCAATATCACTTATGGAATTAGAGTAGACTCTCGAAATAAGAAACGTTGTAATGAACAGTATTTGGACAAATTATCATTTGGCTACCACAAGAGTGAATATGCCCAAATACATGGTTACGAGGTTTGTATTTAGCAATCACATCTTTTAATAAAGAGCATCCAGTACCTTCATCCAGTACTCCTTTTGCTGGTCCATGGGTTATCAGAAAGTCTATGCTCGATGGAATTTCTTGTTTATGATGTAACCACGGGCGTGCTGTGATAGAATAGAAATGAATATTATCATACTTTATCCCAGAATCTTCCAGCAATGTAACACCTTTAGGGATTAGCAATTGTGCATCTTCTGGGTATAAATCGAACAAGAGTTCATGATTACCAGCCACAAATATACGTAATTGAGCGGGTTGGGCAGCATACCAGTTGAGGAAATCGGATAATTCCTGTTCTTCTATACCTGCTACTCCGTCTCCAGCGCAAATCAAGATGTCAGCTTCTGACGGTATTCTTAGTTGAGAGTGCATCCCATGAGTATCAGAGAATGCGAATATTTTATGATTCTTATATGGTATAATCATATTCTTTGTATTTTTAGGCTGTAAATTTACGAGATTGCCAAATAGGAACAAACAATATCGGGAGTGTAATTTAAACTCTGTCTGGTTTCTATTTCTTTTAAATCACAACAAATA
>USSR01000300.1 GCA_900557355.1 uncultured Bacteroides sp. | reverse complement strand
GAAGGCACATCGGCGGGTTTACTCCTTTCAACTTTGAAATTACCAACCTCCTGAAAGAAGGCACGAACAGCCTCGTGGTCAAGGTGGACAACAAACGCCTGCCCGAAGCTGTGCCCACGGTCAATGCAGATTGGTGGAACTTCGGTGGAATAACCCGTCCCGTCACTCTGATAGAAATGCCTGCAACCTATATACGCGACTATTACGTACAGTTGGCAAAGGATGACAAGAACATGATTGAGGGCTGGGTGCAACTGGAAGGTTCTGACAAGGAACAGAAGATAACACTGGATATTCCCGAACTGAAAGTAAAGAAAGAAGTCACGACCGATGCCAACGGGTATGCTTCATTCCTAATAAAAAGCAAACCTATACTCTGGACTCCGGAGAATCCGAAATTATATGCCGTGAACCTGGCTTCCGAAACGGATAAGGTTTCTGATGAGATAGGTTTCCGCACGATTCGCACGGAGGGCATCAAGATATTGCTGAATGACAAGGAAATCTTCTGCAGGGGTATCAGCATCCACGAAGAAACTCCCTATTACAGTGGTCGTGCTTACTCAAAAGACCATGCCCACACATTGCTGAGTTGGGCAAAGGAACTGGGATGCAACTTTGTTCGCCTGGCCCATTATCCCCATAATGAAGAGATGGTGCGCGAGGCCGAACGTATGGGCTTCCTTGTATGGTCCGAAATTCCCGTGTATTGGACGATTCACTGGGAGAACAAGGATACTTACCAAAATGCGGAGCAACAATTGTGCGACATGATTGCCCGCGACAAGAACCGTTGTAACATCATCATCTGGTCTATTGCCAACGAAACTCCGCACAGCAAGACGCGTCTCACGTTCCTCTCTAATCTGGCAAACAAAGCAAGAAGCCTCGATAGCGTCCGCCTAATTGGCGCAGCTATGGAGAAGGAAGAAGTACAGCCGGGTGTTCTGACGGTAAACGACCCGTTGGGAGAGCTATTGGATATCATCAGCTTCAACGAGTATGTGGGCTGGTACGATGGCGACTCTGAGAAATGTGACCGCGTGAACTGGACATTCGATACTCAGAAACCGGTATTCATCAGTGAACTCGGAGGCGGTGCTTTGTACGGGCACCACGGCTCACCCAAAGAACGCTTCACGGAGGAGTATCAGGAAGATTTGTATATCCGCCACGTGAACATGTTGAAACGTATTCCTGGACTTGCCGGCACTACTCCGTGGATATTGAAAGATTTCCGCTCACCGCGCCGCCATGTACCCGAGATTCAAGACGACTTCAACCGTAAAGGACTGGTTTCTGACAAAGGACAGAAAAAGAAAGCATTCTTTGTTTTGCAAAAATGGTATAAAGAATTAACCGAAGCATATAAATAGCTCACAACAAGACCTCATTAATAACTTTAAAAAAGAAAGGACGCCTATGAAGTAACACCTATGAGAATACACTTTCTTTATAGGAAGCAGCTCAACTGTTTTCTGTAGAGAGAAAGAAGATGAAGGTTATCATCTTCACATGAAAATTAACCTTTAATTTATTCATTCAAAATTAAGTCTAATATGAAACATTTTTTGGTATTCCTATTACTCTTTATTGGTATCGGAAGTGTCACGGCACAAAATGCCAGAATTACCGGTACAGTAAAAGATAACACAGGAGAGGCGGTTATCGGTGCTAATATAAAAGTAAAAGACAGCACCGGCGGCACAATCACAGACATCGACGGACATTTTAACATTGAAGCCTCATCTAATGCAACTCTTGTAGTATCTTTCATCGGATACATTACTCAAGAAGTACCCTTGAAAGGTAGAACCAATGTAGTAGTAACCCTCTCGGAAGACTCTCAAACACTGGATGAGGTCGTTGTAGTGGGTTATGGAACTCAGAAGAAAGTAAACCTGACCGGTTCTGTTGCAGCAGTAAAAGTCGATGAAAAGATTGCCAGCCGTTCCATCACAAACGTATCTTCCAGTCTCTCGGGTTTGGTGCCGGGATTGGTAGTGAGCCAAACAACCGGTTTTGCAGGTGGAGACGGTGCTTCGCTGAAAGTACGCGGTTTGGGTTCCATCAACAATTCTGACCCATTGATTGTAGTGGACGGGATGCCGGATGTAGATATCAATCGTATTAATATGAACGATATTGAAAGCATCTCAGTCTTAAAAGATGCAGCTTCGTCAGCCGTTTACGGTTCGCGTGCAGCCAACGGTGTTATCTTGATTACCACCAAAGGCGGTTCTAAAGAAGCCAAATCCAAAGTGACTTATAATGGTTCTTATGCCTTATCAAGCCCCGTAGAGTTTTACGACTATTTAGCCGACTATAGCCGTGCACTGACCATGCAGATGCGCTCTGCTGCCACAGGTAACAAATCGACCAGTTTCCAGCAGGGTACGGTAGAGCAATGGATGGCCATGGGCTTGGTAGATCCTATTCTTTTTCCGAACACCGACCAATATGACGAAATGTTCCGTACCGGTGCCATCATGAACCATACGGTTTCAGCCTCCAGCGGCAACGATAAGATAAATTTCTATACTTCACTCGGCATCATGGACCAGGAAGGTCTGCAAATCCACAATGACTACAGCCGTTATAACATGCGTTTGAACGTGGATTATAAGGTTCGTGATAACGTAAAAATAGGTATCAGAACAGATGGTAGCTGGTCAGAGCGCCAGACACCTCGCGGCGCAGGTTTGGAAACTGCAGGTTTAAAATATGTCATCTCCGGTATTTTGAACAAGCATCCTGAAACAGGTGAATACGGCGGTGCCATGGCTTATGGAGAATCTGCTTCTGCCGGTAATGCTGTTGCCGAATACGAAGCTTATCGCACAAATACTTCCCGCAAAGAATTTAATGGAAACGCTTACTTGGAATGGGAACCGCTTAAGGATTTGAAGTTGAACGTCAGTTACGCTTTGCGCTATTATAACCAGTTCAGCAAAAGCATCCAGAATGTGGTGAACCAGATGAACTTCCAGACCAACAGTATAGCCCGCACCATGCCGGATACAGGTGATATCATCAGCAATTCCAATAACGAAGGTCATAAGACTTTGTTCCAAGGACGTATCACTTATGAAAAGGAAATCTTCAAAGGGCATCATATTTCCGCCATGTTCAATGCAGCCGAAGAATACTGGTTCCAACGCAACATGGGTGCAGGACGTAAGAACCGTTTGCACAACAGCCTTGAAGAACTGGATGCAGCTTCCAAGGAAGTACAGACCAACGACGGTAAATCCGAATCCGAAGGTTTGCGTTCTTTCATAGGCCGCGTCAACTATACATTATTTGATAAATACTTGTTTGAATTCAACTTCCGTTCCGACGGTTCTTCCCGCTTTGCCAAAGGACATCAATGGGGTTTCTTCCCATCAGCTGCTGTAGGTTGGCGTGTTTCGGAAGAAGCCTTCTTCGCCCCGTTGAAGAAAGCAATCAGTAATGCCAAGTTCCGTGCTTCTTACGGTTCTCTGGGTAATAACTCCGGAGTAGGACGTTACGAACAAAAAGAAACAATGGGAACTACCAATTATATTGTTGGAAACAACGGTCTTGCAACCGGATTCAGTGCCAATAAGATGATTAACCAAGACCTTTCTTGGGAAGAAACCCGTGTCATCAATATAGGTTTGGACTTAGGATTCTTCAACAACCGACTGACTGCGGAACTCGACTGGTACGACCGTTTCACCACCGGTATGATTCGTGGTTCCAGCATATCTTCGTTATTAACCGGTTATTCGGCACCGAATATCAATGTGGCCGACCTGCGTAACCGCGGTATTGAAGTGAATCTGAACTGGCAGTCCAGTATTCGCAAATTCGAATACAGCGTCAATGTAAACGCTTCTTATAACGTAAATAAGCTGGAGAAATGGGGTGACTATCTGAACCGTGGGTGGATTATGCTCGACATGCCTTACCACTTCCTCTATATATATGAAGCTTATCCGGGTTTGGTGCAAAGCTGGAATCAACTCTACAATGCACCCTATCAAGGAGATGCCTACAACGCACCGGGTGACATTATCCTCAAAGACTTGAATGGTGACGGTAAAATCAGTGACCTTGATAAGAAAGCATACACCGACAAATACCGCGATACCCCGATGGGACAATTCGGTATTACTTTGACCGGAGCCTACCAGGGTTTTGATATCCAGGCTTTGTTCCAGGGTAACTACGGACGTTCTGATGTATGGTTGGATGATTTGAACAATACCAAGATACCGGATAACCGTTATGCATTCCAACAATTCCATTGGAGTGATTCTTGGTCGTTAGACAATCGTGGTGCCTCCCTACCCCGTCTGCTGAATGGTAGCGGCGGTAACAAGAACCGTGAAGAAAGTACATACTGGGCTTATAATACCAACTATTTCCGTTTGAAGAACTTACAGGTTGGTTATACCGTTCCCGAACGTTATATGCAGAGAATCGGTTTCAACCGTGCACGTATCTACTTATCCGGTGAGAACCTCTTCACTTTAACTCCCTGGAAAGGTATCGACCCTGAAAAGCCTCATGGAAACGACCTATACCCATTGGTTAAAACCTACTCAATCGGTTTGAATATAGAATTCTGATAACTCAACAAATAAGAAAGAATATGAAATATATTAAGTATATAGCATTAGCCGGACTGGTCGGTTTAACATCTTCTTGTATAGATGACCTGCT
Organism: uncultured Bacteroides sp.; assembly: GCA_900557355.1. Taxonomy (GTDB): domain Bacteria; phylum Bacteroidota; class Bacteroidia; order Bacteroidales; family Bacteroidaceae; genus Bacteroides. The sequence goes on along the minus strand of USSR01000300.1, from coordinate 3,285 downwards.
GAACCGTCCTGCTACAACAGAAGTATCTTCGGACCTCTTTTGGACAAGTACAGATGATGCCTTGTCCTCTACCTACGGTGTTTACAACGCAGTGCGGACTTTGTTTGCAACTGATTACTACTACGACGGGCATGGCGAATTCCAAAATACTCGCGGTAAGAGTATCGGTGATATTTCTTCATGGGGACCCGGAACGCCGGGCAGCGGATTTTCCAGTATGTGGAACAATGCATACCGGGTTATCAACCGTGCCAACTACACCATTCAGTATGTAGAGCAAATGATTCAAGCAGAACAGAATGCCGTAACCAAAGCATCTTTGGAGGCTATCAATGCCGAGAATTACTTCCTGCGTGCATTGGCCTATTTCCGTTTGGTTCAAAACTGGGGTGATGTTCCTTACTATCGCCACGTACTCAGCGGCAATGATGAAGCATGCTCATTGGTACGCACCCCTATTGCTACCATCATTCCTGAACTAATCACCGACTTACAGAATGCATCTGAAAAGCTTCCCGTAAGCTATGGTGATAAGTACGGACGTGCCACGCAAGTTGCCGCACTGGGCTTTAAAGCAAAAATAGAATTGTACTATGCTTGTTGGAACAAAAACGGATGGCCCGAACTGGAAGGCTTCGAGCCGAGCAGCAGTGTAGCCCAAACCTATTATGCCGCCGCTGCTTCAGACTTCAGCAAAGTAATCAACAATTATGGCCTGACAATCTTTGGTGATGGTAATCCCGGCACTGAAGACAAACCCAACTATAGAGAGCTGTTCCAATATTATAATGAAAATTGTTCGGAAATCATCTTCTCCATTACTTATGGCGGTCCTTCTCTCGGCCAGGGTGAAAGTTTGTTGCGCGACTTCGGTACCCGTACCACCGGTAATGCACAATGCTGGATTATGCCTACTGTCCGCTTGGCAAACCGTTACCAATCAACTGTCACCGGTGATTTCTGTGATGAGCTTATCTTGTCTAAAGATGCTACACTCCCTAATGGAGCGCGTAACCGTGCCAGCTATGAGAATCGTGACTGGCGTATGAAATCGACCATCATGTGGGATGGTGAGTCTTACAAGAAAATTACAACGGACGGCCTGACAATGGGTGACGAATATACCTGGATGTTCGGTGAAAGAAATGAGGCCAACGGTTTCATCAATAATGATGCCAGCAATCAAACCGGTTATATCTTCCGTAAATGGATACGCCAGGAAGCCGGTTGGGAGCGTACAGATGGTCCGCAGGATTTCTATCTGATGCGTTTGGCCGATGTGTATCTGATGTATGCCGAAGCTGTCAACGAAACGTCCGGTCCTACCAGCGAATGTGTAGCCTTGCTGAATAAGATTCGCAGCCGTGGCAACCTGCCGGCTTTAACACCCGACAAGTATGCCAATTCCGAAGCATTCTTCAATGCCATTGAGCAAGAACGTATTGTGGAACTGGCCACTGAAGGTATGCGTCCATTCGATATTCGCCGCTGGAGAAAAATCCATGACATATGGGGAGAGGCAAACAGTGACGGTTTAACCTTGTATGATACAAATGGCACACGCATACGTGATGAATTCAAGAATGCACCCGAACTCAATTTCCAAAAGAATTATATCTACCAGATTCCAGAAAACGAAAGAAACCGCAACCCGAATCTGACTCAGAATACTCCGTGGAGATAAGCAATTACCATAAAGTTCATTAAATACAAAAAGAATCGTATGAAAAACCTATATAAAATATTGACTCTTGTCATAGTATGTCTTTTGTCCCAATCATGCAATGATTATCCGGTAGATGATAATGGTTTGCTGGTTACTGACAGTGAAGAATGTTACATCTCTTCCCTCATATTGAGAGGACCGGATGATAGGGACGTATTGATAAGCGGTGTTACCATCGATGACGAAAACAACACCATTACGGGGATAGCTAAATTTGGTACCAACATCAAGAAACTGAAGCCAGAATGTGGTACTGCCAAAGATTGTATCGTAACTCCGACTATGGGAGTGTGGACTGATTTCAGCCAACCCCGCCAGTACACTGTAATTTCCGGTAATCGTCAAGTGAAGAAGACCTATACGGTCACTATCACTTTGCAAGGAGAATAATCGATCAGTATAAACTTCTAAGAAACAGAATATTGTTATGAAACTATTGAAATATGCAATGCTGCCCTTCATCGCTCTCTCTTGCTTCGCATGTAGCGATGACGATGAATCTGCCATTAAAAATGACATGATAAAGAAGACGGTTTCTCCTGCCATAGCCGGAGAAAAAATAGAGTTTGCCTATGCCATGGGAACCACTAATGGAAGAATAAATAAGGCTGAAGCAGTTGCCTCCATTACCGGAGCAACCGGTACGGGATTTGAGCTGCACTCCTGGTTCACAGCACAGACCGGAATGGATGTTAACGGTGTACATTATGGTGCCGGTGAAGATGTGCCTATCCAAACCGTTAAAGACGCATCTACCGACGGTAGCATTTCTACAGCCAACCTGATGGAGAAAGTCGATGCGCATTACATCAACCCGACCATTGCCACCGGACCCCCCCAGACAGCCCTCATTGCCGCCACACTACGCTATAACTTCGTAGTGCCCGAAGATGCAAAAGGCAAAACATTCAGCATTACCTTTACTGCCGTTTCCAGTACAGGCGACCGAGTGTCTTACAAAACCCCTAATTACAAAATCTCCAAGATGGACATGAAACGTCTTATCGAATTGGAGAACGAAGGTGCCTGCTACTTCTCTATCGAAGACATGAAGGCTTATACCAAAGAGGAAGTAAACGCTCTGAACTTGTCCGGCAAGATTGATTTCATCTATAACTACCAGGCCAAACTGAATGATTTTGACTATGCACACTCTTTCGTATCTCCTGCAACGGACCCGAAATTCATCGCCATCAGTGGTATTGTCCCCTCGGGTGCCACCAACAGCACCCCCATGGAACAACGTGCCAATGTGCATGATGCCCAGTTGAAAGGAAGCAATCCGGCTGTTTACGTGGACGATATAGACTTCGAGACGCTGGATTTAGGCGGAGCCATGAACTATGTACTGAACCTGAAAAAGGACGATAGTGCATTTATGAAGACTGCCGACGGTAAATGGGCTGCATACATCTACGTGAACAGCGTTGACGGTAGCGGTAAGATGACAGTAAGTATCAAACGTTATCCTTTGTAATCTAACCCCTTACACAACATGAACCGAATAAAAACATTGACTCTTCTTCTCATGATTATCCTCTCAGTAGGAATATCTGCGG
>USSR01000299.1 GCA_900557355.1 uncultured Bacteroides sp. | reverse complement strand
TAGATACATGGTATCTTGAGGGATAAAGAAGATAAACTGTGGATAGGAACATTCGGCAAAGGTGTTTCGGTATTCGATCCGAACAATAAGCTTATATATAATTTCGTAGTTGAAAATGGTTTCTGTTCGAATGCCGTCAACCATATGATGCAGGATTCCCGACAAAGGATATTAGTTGCTACGCGTGAGGGAGTGGCAATTTTCCATGATACGGCCAATCTGGACGAGTATGAAGTCTTTAAAGAACGGAATGGCTTGGAAAACAGTCAGGTGCGTGCTATTACTGAGGATAAGCTTCATCAAATATGGATCAGTACGAATGGTGGAGTCTCCCGACTGGATGAGGCGAAGAAGGTATTTTATAATTATAGCCATCACGACGGAGTACCTATGGGTGATTTTATGAATGGATCTACCTGCATGACTTCTGATGGCACCATGTATTTTGGTTCACAGAATGGTGCGTGTTATTTTAATCCCAAGGATATTCCTACTAACCGTGAGGTATCTTCTATTGTCATTACCCGTTTTTGTACGTATCACCGTATGAAAGAGAGTCATGACGAGGAATTGCCGATGCCTATTGCTGATGGGGAGATAAATTTACCGTATAATCAGAATACATTCAAGATATCTTTCAATGTGCTGGACTATACCCAAAGCCCGCAAGTAGAATTTACTTATATGCTGGAGGGGTTAGAAAAAGCCTGGTATAACACGCAAGGAGAGAATCAGGTAACTTTTCGTAATATTTCTCCCGGTACGTATGTCTTTAAAGTAAAGACACGTATTCGCAACCAGGAATGGGATGAGAAAGAGGCTTCGCTGGTGATTCATATACAGCCACCGTTTTGGCTCACATGGTATGCCAAACTGGTTTATGTATTGCTCTTTGTCCTGGCTCTCTATGGATTACTTCATTTCTATAAGCATAAGATAGACTTGGAAAGTTCATTGGATCTGGAACGCAGAAAAAGTCAGAATGACTTGGAACTGAACAATGAAAGGCTGCGTTTCTATACTAATATTACGCACGAGTTGCGTACACCGCTAACGCTGATTCTGGGACCATTGGAAGATCTGTTGAGTGATGGTACCCTATCTCCCAAGCATGCCAATAAGATCAGTATCATCCACGATAGTGCTACCCGCCTGCTGAATCTAATCAATCGTATTCTGGAGTTCCGTAAAACAGAGACTCAAAACCGGAAACTGGCAGTGGCAAGGGGAAATCTGGCACAACTGGTACAGGAAATCGGGCTGCGTTATAAAGAGCTGAATCCCAACAATAAGGTGGCTTATCATATTCATATTGAAACCGAAGATGCCGAGCTGTTCTATGATGCGGATATGGTCACTATCATATTGGATAATCTATTGAGTAATGCCGTCAAATATACTTCGGAAGGAGAGATAACACTGACCTTGCGTTCGGTAGAGGAAATGCAGATAAAATATACGGAAATCAGTGTGAAAGATCCCGGGCATGGTATCGAGCCGGAAGCATTACCGCATATCTTCGACCGTTATTATCAGGCTAAAAGTAAGTTTCAGGCATCAGGTTCAGGTATTGGTCTGGCACTGGTGAAAGGACTTACCGATTTGCACGAAGGTATGCTGAAGGTGGAAAGTACACCAGAAGTGGGAACCACATTTATCTTGCGTTTGTTGACGGAGAATACTTATCCTAATGCAATTCATGTGGAGAGCAAGGTGAAAAAACTGCCCATTCCAACGGAGGATATGGGCGGAATGGATCCTGCTTTGGACGGATGTCCCATTGTGCTCGTGGTGGAGGATAACTCTGATATTCGTGAGTATATAAAAAGTTCGTTTGCTGATATTTATGAAGTGATTACTGCCAAAGACGGACAAGAAGGTTGGGAATTGACACAAGCGCGGATTCCGAATGTTATAGTATCGGACATCATGATGCCGATTATGGATGGAGTGGAACTTTGTAAGAAAGTAAAAGAGGATATGCGTACCAGTCATATTCCGGTTATCCTGCTGACGGCCAAGGATTCTTTGCATGACAAGGAGGAAGGCTATGCCTCGGGTGCGGATGCTTATCTGACGAAACCATTCAGTGCAAAACTGCTGCATAGCTGTATCAATAACTTGCTGGAAACACGCAAGAAGATTGCTTCGCAATTATTACTGGCCGATGTAAAGCCTGCTCAGGAACAAGCTGTAAGTTCACTGAACAGGCTGGATAATGAGTTTATGCAGAAAATTACGCAGATCATCGAGGAGAACATAGAGATGGAGAAGATGGATGTGGCTTTCATTGCAGATAAGATGTGTATGAGTCATTCTACCCTATATCGGAAGATTAAAGGTTTGGCAGATATGTCGGCCAATGAGTTTATTCGTAAGGTAAAGATGCGTAAAAGTGTGGAGATGTTGATATCTGGTGAATATACAATTTCAGAGATTTCCTATATGACGGGATTTAGTAGTGTGGCTTATTTCCGGCAATGTTTCAAGAATGAGTATGGGGTTTCACCTTCCGGATATGTAAAGCAGAAACAATAATAATGTATGAAGGCACGGATTCCGCACCTTCATACATTATTTAGATTATTTAGTCTACCAAAGCAAAGTCCAGTTGCTTCTTCTCCAGGTTGGCGCGTGCCACTTTAATCGTAATTGCATCACCCAGACTATACGTGCGGTGCTTGCGGCGTCCACGCAGACAGTAGTTCTTTTCGTCGAACTCATAGTAATCATCATCGAGGTCACGGATAGGTATCATACCTTCACATTTGTTTTCGTTCAACTCTACGTACAGCCCCCACTCCGTTACACCGGAGATTACACCGTCGAATATCTGTCCCAGACGTTCCGTCATAAACTCTACCTGTTTGTACTTCACAGAAGCACGTTCGGCATTGGCTGCAATTTGCTCCATGTTGCTGGAATGGTCGCAGAGATCTTCGTACTTAGTTTCGGAAACACTGCGTCCGCCAGCTAGGTATTTGGTGAGCAGGCGGTGTACCATCATATCCGGGAACCGGCGGATGGGGGAGGTGAAATGCGTATAGTAATCGAATGCCAATCCGTAGAACCCGATGTTATGCGTGGAATAACGCGCTTTCTGCATGGCACGGATGGATACGGTTTCGATAAGGTTCTCTTCTTTCTTCCCTTGAATATCATCCAGTAAGTGGTTGATGGACTTGGATACATCCGTCTTCGTACCGCTGGTACGTAGCTTGTAACCGAATCGGGCAATGAATTGCGCCAGGTTATCTAGCTTTTCCGGGTCCGGAAGATCGTGGATACGATAAGGGAATACCTTTGCTTTCTTGTTTTTCGGTACGCGGCCGATCTTCTCGGCTACGGTACGGTTGGCAAGCAGCATGAACTCCTCTACCAACTTATTGGCATCTTGGGACACTTTGAAGTAAACGCTGATGGGTTTGCCTTTTGCGTCTATCTCGAATTTCACTTCGTAGCGGTCGAAGTTGATGGCTCCGGAGACGAAACGTTTTTGACGTAATGCCTTGGCAATGGTATCTAGCATCAGGATTTCTTCCTTGAAGTCACCTTCTTTAGTCTCAATCACCTGTTGTGCTTCCTCGTAAGTAAAGCGGCGGTCAGACTTGATTACCGTATGTACCACGCGTGCATCCTTCACATCTCCTTTTTCATTGATCTCAAAGATGACCGAGTATGCCAGTTTCTCTTCATCGGGACGCAGGGAACAGATGAAGTTACAGAGGCGTTCGGGAAGCATCGGGATGGTACGGTCTACCAGATAAACAGATGTGGCACGCTTTTCAGCTTCCTTATCGATGATGCTGCCCTCGGTGACGTAGTGGGTGACATCAGCAATGTGCACACCTACTTCCCACAAGCCATCCTTTATTTTACGGATAGAGAGAGCATCGTCGAAGTCCTTGGCATCTTTCGGGTCGATGGTGAAAGTAGTTACATTCCGGAAGTCCTCGCGCTTGGCAATCTCTTCGACGGAAATCTCGGCTGGGATTCTGTCTGCAGCTTTTTCTACGGAAGAAGGGTAAACGTAAGGTAAACCAAACTCGGCGAGGATAGCGTGCATCTCCGTGGTATTGTCACCTGCTTTACCCAGGATGTCGATGACTTGCCCGATGGGGTTTTTGGCTTTGTCAGGCCATTCCACCACTTTCACGATGGCCTTATCACCTGTTTTCCCGCCTTTCAGCTTCTCTTTCGGGATAAAGATATCGTTGGCAAGTGTACGGTTTTCCGTTACGAGGAAAGCGTATGAACTGCCTACTTCCAATGTACCGACAAAGGTATCGTTGGCACGTTCCAGTATTTCGATAACTTCCCCTTCGGCTTCACGTCCACGACGTTTGGCATAGAAGGAGATGCGTACTTTGTCATTGTTCATAGCGTGTGCCGAGTTACGTTCGGCAACGAATATCGGATCGCCGCCACCTTCAGGAATGAAAGAGTTCTTTCCGTTGCTTTTACGTTGGAAAGTACCCACCATTTCTACGCCGTGGTTGTTCAGCTTATACTTGCTTTTGTCCACTTCAGTGATATAGTCGTCCAACAACAGGTCACTCAGGATATCCCTGCATAACATCTTCAGGGGATGCGTGGTGAGATGAAGTTGTTCAAATATGTATTTCAGAGACAGTACTTCGTCGGGTTTTGAATGGAAAAAATCCATTAGCGCGGCGATGAGTTCTTTTTTCTTCATCCGTTTGCCGGCTTTCTTTTCTTTGTTCTTAGCCATATATTTAAAAGTTTTTAGTTACGAGCTACAGGTTACAGGTATAAAAACTGCTACATAAGCATCGAGCCGCATGGCAATTGTAGCCCGTAGCTTGTAACTTGTAGCTAACTCACGCCTACAAAGTAAACAAATAATTGTTATCACTCGTTCAATCTATCCCCAAAATATTCTTTGTTGGTAGAAAATAACCGGTAAATTGCAGAAACAAACGGATTTATGTACTATATTTGCAACGATTTATAAAAAAACGGCTGGATAATGGAACAAGCGTTGGACAAGCAAAACACTGAACGGGAAAAAGGAATTTACCGGGTGACTGTGATGGGTAGTATTGTAAATTTCCTCTTGCTTGTATTCAAATTCTTTGCCGCTTTCTTCGGTCATAGTGCTGCTATGCTGGCAGATGCGGTTCATTCATTGTCGGACTTTGTCACTGATATTATAGTGATTCTGTTTGTGCGTATATCTGCCAAGCCCGAGGATGAAAGCCACGATTACGGGCACGGAAAGTACGAGACATTGGCTACGGCTATTATCGGTATTCTGTTGCTGTTTGTGGGATTTGGTATTCTTTGGAGCGGTGTATCGTCCATTTATCGTTTCTTGCAGGGAGGTTCTTTGCAGGAACCGGGTATTCTGGCACTGGCAGCAGCGTTGATATCCATTGTTTCAAAGGAAGTTATTTATCGCTATACAGTATTTAAGGGAAAGAAATTGAACTCACAGGCAGTGATTGCCAATGCGTGGCATCACCGGAGTGATGCACTTTCTTCCATTGGCACAGCTATCGGTATTGGTGGCGCAATTTTGTTGGGTCCCCATTGGCGGGTACTCGATCCGATAGCGGCAGTGATAGTAAGCTTCTTTATTATGAAAGTCTCTATCCGGTTGCTCATACCTTGTGTAGATGAACTACTGGAGAAATCGTTGCCTGTCGAGGTGGAAAATCAGATACAGGAGACCATTCTGTCATTTCCCGGTGTCAGTTCACCGCATCATTTGCGTACACGTCGTATTGGGAGTTATTGTGCCATTGAAGTACATGTGCGTATGGATGGCAAGATTCCTTTGGAAGAGGCACACCGGACAGCGACGGAAATAGAGAACAAGCTAAAAGAGATGTTCGGTAGGGGTACACATGTGGGTATTCATGTCGAACCGTTGAAATAGTGATTCCTAATCGCACTAAATACATTTGTTTAACGTAAAGAGTGACAGGTGGAAAGTATATTAATTACAGGAGCCAGCGGATTTATCGGAAGTTTCATCGTGGAAGAAGCGTTGAAGCGGAAGTTTGGTGTGTGGGCGGGAATCCGTTCAAGCAGTAGCCGGAAGTATTTGCGAAACCGCAAAATACATATCCTTGAACTGGACTTTGCACATCCCAATGAACTGCGTGCCCAACTTTCCGGACACAAAGGAACGTATAATAAGTTTGATTATATCATCCATTGTGCCGGGGTAACCAAGTGCACCGATAAACGGGAATTCGACCGGGTGAATTATTTGCAGACGAAATATTTCGTTGATACTCTTCGCGAGCTGAACATGATACCGAAACAGTTTATTTATATCAGTACGCTGAGTGTGTTCGGTCCTGTTCATGAGAAAACTTACCAACCGATTACAGAGGAAGATTCGCCCCTGCCCAACACCGCTTACGGATTGAGCAAACTCAAAGCCGAGCTTTATTTACAAAGTATTCCCGGATTCCCCTATGTTATTTATCGCCCCACAGGAGTATATGGCCCGCGTGAAAAAGATTATTACCTGATGGCTAAGTCTATCAAGCAACATACGGATTTTGCGGTCGGTTTCCGCCGTCAGGATCTGACATTTATTTATGTGAAAGATATTGTGCAGGCTGTGTTCCTTGGTATCGAGAAGCGGGCATGTCGCCGTGCCTATTTCCTGGCAGACGGTCAGGTGTATCGTAGCCGTGCTTTTTCTGACTTGATCCGGAAAGAATTGGGTAATCCGTTTGTAATTCGGGTGATATGTCCGTTAATTGTGTTGAAAGTTGTATCTTTGCTCGCTGAATCCTGGGCAAAGTGGAACAAGATACCAAGTACGCTCAATTCTGATAAGTATAACATAATGAAACAACGCAATTGGCAATGTGACATTACCCCGGCTGTAAAAGAGTTGGGTTTTGCGCCCCAGTATAATCTGGAACAAGGCGTAAAGGAGACCGTTGCCTGGTATAAGAACGAGGGATGGCTTTAGATTTATTTAAAAAGGTAGAAACCCGGAAAGGGTTGTTTGCAGTCGAGAAGATAACACTTATATATAATCTGTTGACTTCTATTTTGATCTTGTTTCTTTTCCAGGAAATGGATCATCCTGTACAGATGTTGATTGATCGTGCTATGATTAACGGCATGACATTCCTGTTGATGTATCTTTACCGGCTGGCACCCTGTAAGTTCTCTGCTTTTGTGCGTATTGCCATCCAGATGTCTCTGCTTTCATATTGGTACCCCGATACATTTGAGTTTAACCGGATATTCCCGAACCTCGACCATGTTTTTGCTTCGGCCGAACAGTGGCTGTTCAACGGACAACCGGCAGTATGGTTCTGTCTTCGTTTTCCGCAGATGTGGGTGAGTGAGCCGTTTAATATGGGGTATTTCTTCTACTATCCGATGATTCTGATTGTGGTGCTTTGGTACTTTATCTACCGTTTTCAGTATTTCGAAAAGTTATCATTCGTGCTGGTCACTTCGTTCTTTATCTATTATCTGATTTATATCTTTGTTCCGGTGGCAGGCCCGCAATTCTATTTTCCGGCTATCGGAGATGATAATGTGGCGCAAGGGGTGTTCCCTTCCATTGGAGATTACTTCAACCATAATCAGGAGTTGCTGCCCGGACCGGGATACGATCATGGGTTCTTCTACAATTTGGTAGAGGGGTCACAGCAAATTGGTGAGCGTCCTACGGCGGCTTTTCCCAGTTCACATGTGGGTATCTCCACGCTCTTGATGATTATGGCATGGCGTGGCAGTCGCCGGCTGTTTGCATGTCTGTTCCCATTCTATATACTGCTTTGCTGTGCCACGGTGTATATCCAGGCACATTATCTCATCGACTCGATTGTAGGGTTCATCTCAGCCTTCGGTCTGTATGTGGTGGTGACATGGATGTTTAAGAGATGGTTCGCACAGCCAATGTTCAAATAGTGCAAACAATATTTTTGCTATCTTTTTCCTACGCCCTGCACTAATGCCTGCCGGGTGATACACTTTCCCGGCT
>USSR01000298.1 GCA_900557355.1 uncultured Bacteroides sp. | reverse complement strand
GAATCGGCTACCTGCTGCGCAAATGACTCTATCTGAGCGTCGTTCAGATTAGCGAAGCCGACACCTGTATGGTCGCCTAGCAAACCGAGCAATACTTTGATCCCTTTATCTTGCAATGGACGTACTAGTGTATTTACATTTGCCAAAATATGACTTTGGTTTGGATTGTGATACAACTCAACTGTTGAAGCCGTACCGCGAATGTTTGATGCAAACAGTATTACATGATCTACTACATAGTCTTTGGGATTGGTGCCACAGAAGTAGTATTCACCCATATTTAACGGATTAATATCGTTTGTTTCGATATAGGTGGTCAGTTTTGGAGTCTTATCGGACACAGCACGGGTAACAGTAGTTTGGGCATCTTGAGATGCTACTACCATGTCGTCATTGTTACTACAACCTGTAGCAAACAAAACCATCATCAATGTTGCAAAAACAGATAATAATTTTTTCATGATTGTTATTTTTAAAGTGTTTATAAATTTCAGTTCTTGGTCGGGCGATGCATAATCTTAATAGTTATAAATAGCCTCCTTTCTTCATTTTTTATGGTTAAACTTAATGCAATCTCAACCACTAACTGATGATAATTTTTTCTATTATTGTTAATTCTACTTTTCTAATCCAATTGTAATCGGATCATATTTTACCAATCTTTTCGATGAATGTTATGATCGAGACTGTTACCAAGAGAATAATGTAACATACCTGCTGCATAATATATTTCTCCCCATGTGAAATCGTTCATGTTAAAATCCCAACCGTCGCCATCATCCATAAATTGAAGGAGGGTATAATCATTTAGCATTATTTTTACTGCATTCTCATTATCACCATACTCATTCCCAATAAGATCACTACCAAAAACAAGAATATTACTTTTTTTATTTCCAGAAGATTTCCATTGGGCCATAGTTTTTGCTGCCAACTGTCTAATGTTAGGATTGTTAGCTGAATATCGAGGGACATTCACACTCCCGTAATGAGTCTCGTCCAATCCTGCAATGGGCTTACGTGTATATTTGCTATAAGCCTGAGCGCTACCTTCCGGATTCGGATTGATGATTTGCAAATCTTCTGTTTGTGAGAAGTATCCGTGCCATGCATAATCAATGTAATGACCTACTTCAATACCACCGCACTTGTTGACATCATAGAAATATTCCGTAGCATCTCCTTTATCTACCAGTGTCAGTACTTTGTCGGGCAGGGCTTCACGCAGTGCTTTTATTAGTTTGGGATATGACGTGGTGTTCATTTCCGGCATTCCTGCTTTCCCATATTTACTATCTTCATCCCACAAATTTACTCCATCTAGATAGTAACGTTCTATTACGTCTTTTACTTGACGGACAAAGTCTGCTATCTGTGTGTCGTTCATGTTGCAAAATCCTATACCTTTACCGCCATTTTCAATACAAAGACATACTTTGCGTTCATATTCCTGGAGATGGCGAATATATTTGTCTCTATGTTCTAATACGTAAGATATGTCACTTCCTAATTCAAGCAAAGCGCGTTGACTAGCGGCATTGTAACCTATTGTTGACCTTTTAAGGTTTACGATATTTCCCAAACTGTAAAGTTGGCTGAAGTTAACTTTTGCACCCCATGCTGCGGCAATCGATGGTTGATAAGTTTCTGTATTTACATAGAATACAGACGTCAGATTGGGCAGTAGTGGAGGAATCTCTATTGTTTCCCATTCTGAAGGCTGGCAAGTTGTGGTCTTTATTCGAAAACTTATTCTGTAATAAATTACTTGTTTACTAGCCTGCGCTTCGATCCCCGTAGTATTTTGTGTTAATGTTATTGCCAGCAAATAAGGTGTATCAGGCTCTAGTCCTTCCGCAGAAAGATTCATACTGATGTTTTCAGATGCCATTTTTCCTGCAGGTACGGTAAGTGAACCGTTATCTTCCAAGGTTACATTATCGATGGGAAATTCTTCCATTTTAGTATTGTGATCGCGGTTGTATTCCGCCACAAGTGCCGGAGATGGAATTGCCTTAACAGTAACAGCCGTTGTCGCAGGTTTTGTCAGAGCATAACCTATTTTTTCGATAGCCGGTCCATCGTCTTCATACATGTTAATAGTAATCATATTAGAGAAAGTTTTTCCACTATATAATTGACTTCCAACATTATTCATAGATGTCTCATCTGGTAGTGGACCCACAGCTTGCGTAATGTCTTCTGTGCATCCCGTCATCGTTGCCAGTAGCATCGAAAGAGCAAAATATTTTAATGAGTTATTCATAAAATTGAATTTATAGTACGTACATATAAAAATAAATTAGTTCATTCATTACTATCACTTGCATTACTTCGACGGATTCATCGTCTGTATAGCCATTCGGCTAGTCTGATAATTCATCTTAGCCTGATAGTAATCATCTCCCAAAGCATATATGGCTAGTCCACCTAAAGGGCCAAGAGATATTACACGATTGGTCATTTCTGTCACAGCGTCTAGCTTATTCAAATCTTCATCAGTCAGTTTGCTACCTATCTTTGCTGCCAGTAATAGCTTTTCTTTGGATAGCGCATAAGTTTCTAATATGTTAACCACGTGCAGTTTTAAGTTCACTGCATTTTCTATATCAGTGGTATTTAATACTACATAATCTAGCTTGCTTAGGTCGGCAGCATCTACAAACGCAGGATCTCCCTCAAACACAAGGGTCTTGCCGAAAGCTGATAACTTGGATACAATCAGTCGGGCTGCCTCTTTACGTGCTGCTTGCTCGGCATCGGTTCCACCATAGCTTGGTAATCCGTTGAAAGCAAAGCCGTCCAGTTTAAGTTCTGTAGCAGTGGCTACTGCCTTATCCAACCATGTACTTAGCGCAGCTGCGTCGGCAAGTTCCGTCATTTTCTTGGCATAATCTACCAGATAAAGCACACGGGTACTTTTCTCTTGTAGTGAAGGGATATCTTCACGGTCGTAAGCAGTTATGTTTTCTGAATTAGCCAAAGTCACAATATCCAGCGAGTCGGGTACTGAGCGTAAATAAGCACCTTCATTTTTGGATTGTTCAGTGCCATTCTCAAAGCTGCCATATGTTATATAATGTGTGCGCTCTTGTTTGTAGATGCGTAGCGACTCCATATAACGTGCCCAAAGTTCGGGATTTTGATCCTTGGCATGCTGAGGGTCAATATCTACGGCTTCTATATCATTCCAGTCGCTGCATGAGGCAGACAATATGAGAATCAACAACAGAAATAATCCGCTATATAATTTATTAATTGAAATCTTCATTTTCATGTCTTTTATGTATATAAGTTTTTATTGTAGTCAGGAAATTATCCTTTTTCTATCGTGGCTTTTTATCCCACCACAGGCGCGTAGCTCCATTGTCGGCTCCTCCTAACATATTAATAGCTTCCAAAATATTAGCCTTGTTTTCGGAGTATTCTGTGGGTGGGTACCATAAGCGACGAATCTTTTCTTTGCTGTCATCAATGACACCACCGCTATTGTTTACTACTACAGGTAGCAATTTAGGATAACCCGTACGACGGTATTCACTCCATGCCTCTACGGTGCAGGGAAACATGGCTATCCACTTTTGGGTAATGATTCGTTCCAGATTAGCTTCGTCGTTGGAATTACCATCTTGCCATGCTATGGTGATACTGCTGGTTTGGCCGGCAGAGTAGGAGTCTGTTGGATCAGTATAGGCTTGTGGTTGACTGGTAGCATCGGCAATGTAGGTGTCAGCGCCACTTACTCCATATTGTTCGAAAGAAAGATTGATAGCCTGCTCGTACAAAGCTTTGGCTTCGCCACCCATACCCCATCCGCGTAAAGCACCTTCGGCACGTAAGAAAGTGATTTCAGCAGCGTTTATCCACATATACGGACTGGTAGTGGATGTTATAGGTTTGCTGTAACGGTCTTTCACATTATCTTTATTAGGTACGTCGATGCCAATACGGACACCAGCGTAGCCGTCTACATCGGTTGGTTTACCACCGACAGTTTCTTTCACCTTTACAGTAGTAAACATTTTCTCGCGACGAGGATCATTATATCCATTCATGTAGCAGATAATATCCGCACCTACACGATGGTCATTCCAATCGTTGAAGATCATAGACGCACGGTTTTCTTCCACAGTCAACAGGGCATTGTCGTCATTGCTTGTGATAACTCCTGCTTGTACGGCTGCTTCTGCCACCTGTTGTGCAGTGATTGGATCAACGTAAGCCATACGTAGGGCAAAGCGTAATTTCAGAGAGTTCGCATACTTATACCACTTGCTCATATTACCGTAATAAACGTCATCAAACTTGCGGAACGTTTCAGGATCAAGGTCGAGATTCTCTTTCAAAACATCGGTAACCTCATTCAACTCTTTCAGCATCTGCTTGTACACCTCTTCCTGAGAGTCGTAAGGTACAGAAAGTGATATGCCACCTAACTTATCCACTACTTTGCTATAAGGAATAGGGCCGAACATATCTGTCACACGATGCATGACGGCTACCCGTAGTAACTTACCCAGTGCCAGTGCCACCGGGTCATCGCTTTGATCTTGTAAATCGCGGTAGTAAGGATAGGTATTGGTGATAACGGTAGAAAAGGTAGCTTCAATCCAGTCCACGGACGGGTTGTAGGTTTCAAATTTAGTAGTCCACGGATTGATAGCGCCGAAATATCCGGCAAATGGACCTGCGGCTAATGCTTCTATGAACTGATAACTGTGTTCCTGGGTGGGAATGACAAGGCCCTGCAAACCTCTCAGCGTGGTGCCTAAGTTGTAGTTCTCACGTTCTTGCTCTTGCTTGGTTACTTGGTAGTCCTTGGAGTTGATCTTGTCGAAGTTGTCCGTACAAGCGGTTCCACTAACAAGGAGTAGGGCAAGAGTGAACATCTTCAGGATAGATGTCATTGGTTGTTTCATACTATATAGAATTTAATTCGTTAAAAGGTAATTTTGACATTCACGCCGATATTGCGGGTGCTCGGCAGCATGAAGTAGTCGATACCCTGATAGTAGTTATCGGTAGTAGCTACGGCTTCGGGATCGAAAGGAGCCTTGTTATAAATCATCCACAGGTTACGGCCTACCACTGATACTTGAATATCACATGCGTTACCCAGCCACTTGCGTGGAATAGTATAGCCGAGACTGGCTTCCTGTAAGCGTACATTGGTAGCACTGTAAGTATAATATTGTGGAAGTCCGCTCTCGCTGCCGATTGCTGTATAGTAGGTCTGAGCATCTACAAGAGTACGTCCGTTCAATAACACACCACCATTGTCGCGTGCCAGTGCCGAACGTTCGGAAACACCATATTGATCCATGGCTGCTTCGGTAGCAGAGTAAACGATACCGCCAATACGTGCTGTGATAAGTGCGCTGAGGCTGATTCCTTTCCATGAGAAATGATTGTTCCATGCCAGATTTGCTTTCGGGAATACGGTACCTAACTTGATATCGTCAAGGTTGTTTTCTACTACCAGTGCACCGGAAGGATCAATTTCTACCATACCATTATTGTCACGTTTCAAGTCGGACTGTGAGTAAAGGTCGCCCAATGTTCCGCCCTCTTTCAATATAAATTTGGCCTTACCCAATTTGCCTATTTCCAAACGGTCTTTATTAATAATCTCACCTGTTTCGGGGTGCAGATAGTCTCTTACCAGTTCCTTGATTTCATTTTTGTTGTGGCTCAAGGTGAAGTTACTATCCCAATGGAAATTATTGTTCCATGTATGATTGTATCCCAGTGAGAGTTCAATACCGGTATTGCGTACGTAACCTGTTTGCAGATAGATAGTACTGTAGCCTGACGATACGGAAATCTGCGGATCGAACGTCTGGTTGAATGTATTGGCAAGATACCAGGACAGCCCGAGATTGAAATCCTTGAAAAGGCGCATATCTAGACCTAATTCCCAAGAATTGGTACGTTCCGGTTTCAGATCACCGATAGGATAATGTGTCTTTGGTTTCCATCCTTGATTGGTTTCGTCATACTCGTAAGTAGGTGATGTCAGATTGCGCGGATAAGGCATACCGACGGAACTGAATGAACCACGTACTTTCATATAGTCGATGAAAGCGGGGAGTTGCACCATCTCTGATATGACACCGGAAAGACCGACAGAAGGATAGAAGAAGGAAGAAGTAGACGAGTTGGCAAGCTGTGAAGCCCAGTCGTTACGTCCGGTTAACGTTAGATAGAGCATACTTTTCCAACCAACTTCCACGCTGGCAAAGATAGATTGTGTCTGTTCCTGCCATTCGTCCTGACGGGCTTTTTTCTTGGTGTTATCAAGGTCGTAAACATTGAATACGTTGGGAATACCCTTCTCGCGTATCGGTCCACGATAACTTAGGTCGTCATACTTATTGTTCATGATGCTGGTACCTATGTTTGCTACCAATGAGTAGTCGCCAAAACGCTTGTTGATGTTGACGAGTGCGTCAGCATAAGCTTGGCTTTCATCAGGTTTTTCTATGGCATAGTAACCTTGTGTACTACCTTCGGTTAGTGTGGTGTTAGAACTTGCGTAAAGTTTTTGTTCGTATTTGGTATTGGAATTGTCTATACGTACACGTCCTGAGATATTCAGCCAGTCGGTTATATCGTAACTTAATGCTGCGGACAGCATATAACGTTTCTTTTGGTTGAGGCGCAGATTGCGGTAGGCGATCCAGTAAGGGTTTTGCATACGAAGATCACCTTCACCTTGCGGCCAAAACATGGTGTTGATTTTGCGTGTTGGGTCCCAGCGTTCGAACACTTTGATAAGGCTGAAATCGTCTCCGCGCGGAAACAGATAAACAGGCACGATCGGGTTGGAATAAACACCTTGATTGGTCATGTTTCGGTCGTTCTGGATGATATAGCTGGCGCCTACATCGAGTTTCATCTTACCATCCAGAAAGCTCGTTGTATTGCGAAAGTTGAAATTGTAACGGTTATAACGATTGTTGGGTACGATACCTTCGGAATTTACTGCGGCGGCTGAGAAGAAAGTCTGATTCTTCTCTGTTCCGGTGGAGAGTGTGACGGAATTGGTAAAGATTAATCCTGTATCGAAGAAATCCTTTGGTTCAAACCCTGTGCGTGATGCTTCATTCAATAATGATCCCCAACTCAAAGTGCTGGAACCTGCTGTCTTGCCTCGGCTACCTGTCCCATAGCGATTCTGGAACTGAGGAAGTACGAATGGTTTAGAGAACTCAGTATTACTGTTGACAGATACTTGTAGTTTTCCTACTTGTCCTCGTTTGGTAGTGATAACGATGGCACCATTAGCTGCATTGCTACCATAGAGGGCGGCTGCAGCGGCACCTGTCAGTACGGAAATACTTTCTATATCATCCGGATTCAAGTCTGCAATGCTTTCGGACTTACCGCGGGAATCAAATTCCGTTCCACCTCCACCTCCAAAATTGAACATCGGAATTCCATCAATAACATATAGTGCATTACTGCTCTGTTCGATAGATTTTGTACCGCGCATCACTACTTTACTAGCTCCGCCCACACCGGAGGAACTACTATTGATATTGACACCAGCTACCTTACCGTTCAGGCTGTTGATGAAATTAGCATCCTTGATACCAGAAATTGCATCAGCCTTCACCTGCTGCACATTGTAGCTCAGTGCCTTTTGTTCGCGTTTGATACCGAGAGCGGTGACTACTACTTCGTTCAGTTGTTTAGTGTCACTTACTAATCTTATTTCGTAGATATTCTTATCTGTTATTTTCACAGTTTGAGGTGTATATCCCACATAAGTGAAGCTTAATGTACTACCTTGGGGAGCCATTATATTGAAATTTCCATCAATATCGGTGATTGCACCTACGGAGCTTCCTTCTACTTTTATATTCACTCCGATCAGTGGTTCATTGTTTTCGTCAATGACCATTCCACTTATTTTTTTTGCAGGAGTTTCTTTTGACTTTTTGTCGGGAATAATCATGATATACTTATCTTTGAACTGATAAGTAAATCCACTTC
>USSR01000297.1 GCA_900557355.1 uncultured Bacteroides sp. | reverse complement strand
TCTCATCAATGGCAGCAACAATACCAGGAGTATTCATCAAGATAGCCTTGGACAATCCACGGCCACCACGATAACGCTTCGGCGTCCCATCTTCCGTATACTCAATAAAGGGTGACGGATCAGGCAATTGGCGTACACGGTAAGTGTAATCTCCCATTGATTGCGTACGTCCACCCACAGATGCCATCACACGAATCACTACATCCTTGCCTATAGCTGTAGGGTGAGCAATATATCCACTACCCGTGCGGGCCAATGTACCATTCCCACTTACAATACTTGCCTGCACCTGTCCTGCCGGTACCCCGGGAACGGAGATGCTGATAGGATTATCATATCCGGCATAAAGCACATTCATCATAGTAGCAGATACCGTAGCAGTAGGCTCCACCACCGTATATTTTTGGGAAAACTCTCTGCGAAGCACTTCTCCATTACCCTGTGCCAATTCCAGATAACCATCTAAAGAAAATTCCCCTGTACGATTACAAACAGTTTCAAACCAACCTTCGGCATTATCCGGCTGTTTCTTTCCGGCTATATAGATGGACGGGCGTTGTGTAGAATCTGCAGCGGCCAAAATAACCCGCGCACTATACGTCCCCCCACGCACCACATTCTGAGAGGTAGGAATCACATAAGCCTGAAGTTGGTTTACGCGCACATCCTGTACATCGGTATTCTGTGTCAGCAAGTGCAAGACTTCACCTTCGGCATAACGTACATCACTTTGCAATTTGGTTAATAACGTGACAGCAGCAGCTACCGGAGTATTTTCAAAAAGATACTCCTGCCAGTTCTTCCCAGCTGCCGATGCTTTACGTGGAACCTCAGTACTCAGGTTATCACGGATAATCTTCTGCTGCACCGGATCAGTAACAAAAGCCAGTATTTCACTCCTATATTGATTAATTCGATTGAACAGCTCTTTTCCTTGCCCTCTACCGGGAGCAAGCATTACGAAAGAAGCTGCTTCCAAATCTTCTCTATTGGATATATTCGTAATATCACCGTCTTTTCCATCCGCTTCCTTCACGATACGCAATTTCAATTCATCGACGTAAGCATAGAGCGAATCAGACATATTCTTCACATGTACCGCTCTCTCAAACCAGGGTCCCACTTTCTCCGGATTACGTTTATTGGCACCCGCAAGCCCATCATATAACGATTGGTTTTGCACAGTCGAGTTCGCCGTTGTACGGGAAAGGCTTTCATCTACCAATGAAAAGCCATTCAGCACATCCGATGAAACATTAAGTGCCAACAACGCCATCAAGACGATATACATCAGGTTTATCATCTTCTGACGCGGAGAATCCGGATTAGTAGTCATTATTAAATATAAACTATTAATTATAAACTATTAATTATGATGAAGGGGGGGGAGTTAGGAAACGAAGCACCCTATCACCCTATCACTTTTTCACTTCACTTGTACAGCCTGCAACATACGTGCATAGACTGCATTTAGTTCTTCAATCTGACGAGCCATCTTACGGGTCTGCTCATGTACCTGATCGATAGTGTTGATCTGAGTGCTGGCGCTGCGAAGCTGCATTTCATAAATGGCATTGATGCCTGCAAGATTACGGTTCAGTGCACTCATTTGCTCGGCATCATGCGACAACGACTCTGCTTGTGCGGTGAAGTGCGAAAGCATTTCGGTCATTTCTTTCAGTTGAGCGATATAAGCCTGTGTGGTTTCTTCCATTTCAGAAGTAAAAGCCGGAGCAGGAGTTCCGGATAAATTATTAGCAGCTCCTACAGTCACCGCTACAGGCTGCCCTGAAACAGAAACCTGTCTTCTTTCTTGCGATACAGCCTGATTAACACCTGCACTGCCCGTCCCTCCGTCACCAACAACTATCACTCCGCCTGCAGCTGTACCAGTCTGCCTGTTTGGCAAGTCGAATGCAGAAATAAAAAACACCAGCACTTCTGTTCCCATACCGATCCAAAGCATCAGATTGGCACCTGGCAAATGCGTCAGTTTAAACAAGGTACCTGCAATAACGATAGCAGCTCCCCAGCTATAGGCATAGTTCATTATGACCTTGCCACGATAACTCGCCATAAAGTCCTGCAACTTTTGCCCGAAGTCCCTTTTCTTGTTTACAGTATCTTTTTCCATCATTTTACCATTTTAGCATCTTATCATTTCCCCTTCTTATTATATCCCACCTGCGTACGCACACAACGGAAACCGATATACGAACGTTGCTCATTCTGATATTCGGACGTCCGGGCATCCGAACGGATGAATGCATTCACGTCCTTCCACGAACCTCCACGAACCACTTTTTTCTTCAACGCATACGGATCTTCCGGTGCAGCATTATACTGGATATCCGGATTGATATCGTTTGCCTGCAGAACTCCCGACTCAGTATATGCCGTTGATGTCCATTCTGCAACATTACCCGCCATATCGTAGAGCCCGTTCAAGTTAGGAGAATAAGCCCCCACCCGGGTTGAAATCAGGTTACCGTCCTTGGTATAGTTACCCTTGCCGGGTTTATAGTTCGCATTGTAACACCCACGGTCATCTTTGGTTTCTTCGCTGTCTTTCCAGGGATATTTATTGTCTTCCCTTCCGCGTGCGGCAAATTCCCACTCCGCTTCAGTCGGCAAGCGATAACGTTGAATATACTTCGCCTGTCCACGCAGTCCCGCAAGTAAATAGTTGGTACGCCATGCACAGAATGCATTGGCCTGTTCCCAACTGACACCTACTACCGGATGTTCGTTATAGCTGGGATGATTGAAATACAAACGCATGTATTGTTCATTATTGGCATTGGGAAAATCATTCACCCAGCAGGTTGTATCGGGATAAATATTCACGATATAACTGTTCAGAAAGTCCCATTCACTGGATAACGGACGGGTTATAGTACGATTTACAATTCGTCCTTCATCATCAATATATGCTGTATCTTTTGTTATCATGATTACTTCTTCCGGATTCACCTGGACATCTGTGTTCTTGACACGCTCGACAGGGTTCAAACGGTTACGACGCTTAGCTGCCTCGGTATAGTCATAAATTTCATAATAATAGTTCAGTTGTGCTCCATCCAGCATCAGCGTACCATCAATGGGATGATGCTTATATACACTTTCAATGGCCATCTGCTCATCCTCTGTCGCCCGCTTCCACGGGATAGGCTTCGACCAATTCAAATAAGGTTTGATTGGGTTCCCTTCCCGGTCTTCTTCTATCTTATACAATTCATTGCCGCCATATGCAGGATCTGCCAGGCGCTCGCGGATAATGGAGTCGCGCACCCAGTTGACAAACTGCTTATATTCAGCAATCGTCACTTCCGTATCATCCATCCAGAAAGATTCTACCGAAATTTCCCGTGAAGGAACGATTGTTCCCCACAAACTATCTTGCTTATCGGGACCCATTTTTACCGAACCGCGTTTCACCAACACCATGCCATAAGGTGCAGGTTCGTTCCATGCTACAGCACTGGCTCCTATTACCTCGCCACCTCTCATGGAACTGTTACCTACTGTTCCCATGCACGAAATCAGCGAACCGAACAGCAACAAAGCCGCCCCGTACCACGCATGAATTGTTTTCATTCCTTTATTCTTTCCCATTGTTCGCATATTCTCTTACAAAATCCGTACGCTTTTATGCAAGTTCCGGTTTTTCTTAAACACATTCAAATCCAATGCATAGCTCACCACCAGATCGTGGCTACCGCTCGCTGCACCTATCTTGGAAGTGAAACATTCATAGGCATATCCCAGCGTTACACCTTGCACGGTCAATCCTATATTGAATGTCACCGAAGTATCGGGCGAGTAAGTCAATCCCCCGCTGAGTACTTTGGAACGATAGCTATAAAACAACTGCCCTGTTACATCCAACCGTGTAGAAGTAAAATCACTTTGCAATTGCATCGAAGGCTGTATGGAAATTAACGGATTACGTGTCTGAATATTGTATCCGCCTGTCAAATAAAAAATAGGATGTATTTTAATCTGGCTTTTTTCTCCTAAAGAGATGCGGGGAGCTGTCAGGTGGTGGGCAGAAAAGGCAGCATAAAATTTGGGATGTGAGTAATAAGCTCCCAAGCCGATGTCCACGGCCGTACCGCTCTCTGCCGTAGTGGGGAAAGCCTCATCGTCTGTTTCATCACCAAGATTAATGTCGGAAGGATCAAAAGCTACAGTCAGCATACCCACCTGGAGTCCAATACCCAATTTGCCCTTTCTGATTTTCATCTGGTAGGCGTATTGTCCCCAAAAACGCTGGTTACGGAACAGTCCGATAGCTTCATTGAAGAACCCAACCCCAACGCCATGCTGTTTATTGAATAAGGAAAAAGGCATGTCAGCACCGAAATACATCATGCGGGGAGCATGTGTAAAACCCATCAACTGCATACCATACGAACCATAAATGTTCATCTTATTATCCGCCTGCCCCACCCAACCGGGATGATAAAATCCCTTCACCGCCCAGTACTGGCTAAAGCGCGCATCAAACTGTGCCTGTCCTTCTGCTACACAGAAAAGAAGGCAAATAAGAATTAAGCATTTCAGGATACAATAACGTTTCATCAATATAAGAACTGATAAAACGAAAAAAAATTGTGCAGAAAGGAATGGAAAGGAATAAAAGAGTGATAAGGTAGTAGGGTGATAGGGTGATAAAGTAGTAGGGTGATAGGGTGATAAAGTGGTAGGGTGATAATGAACTAATTCAATCTATGAATTGTATATTAGTATATAGAGAATAAAGTTATGACGCAGATTAAAATCAAACGAGTATATGAAGATCCCGAGACAGAAGACGGCTGCCGTGTGCTGGTAGACCGTCTGTGGCCCCGTGGCATGAAAAAGGAACGTCTGAAATATGATGTCTGGGAAAAAGACATCACCCCTTCCCCCGAACTCAGGAAGTGGTTTCATGAAGACCCGGTAGAACATTGGGAAGGTTTCTCTGCTATGTACCGAAAAGAGCTGGAAACATCTGAAGCTGCACGAAACTTTCTCACAACAATCAGACCCTACAAAACGATTACTTTATTATATGCCTCCAAAGAACCTGTCCGAAACCATGCCCGTATCCTGCAACAGTTTCTGGAAACACATCTTGGGTAATCGTGAATATTCACTATCTTTGCAGCAGCAGCCCCATCTCAAAATGGGCGGCATAACTATTTTCAGAAAGGACAACCATGATAGAGTTGCGAACAGTCAACCTTACCCGTTATATTACCCCTTTGCGTGAAGGCGGCTCATTGCCTGCGCTGGCAGAAGCTGATGACGAATTCAAGTACGTCGTGAAGTTTCGTGGCGCCGGACATGGCACAAAGGCACTGATTTCCGAGTTGATTGGCGGAGAAGTTGCACGTGTGCTGGGATTCAGAGTACCGGAACTGGTATTCCTGAACCTTGACGAAGCTTTCGGTCGTACCGAAGGAGATGAAGAAATACAAGATTTATTGCAAGGTAGCCGTGGGTTAAACCTGGGACTGCACTTCCTGTCAGGTGCTCTGACTTTTGACCCCGTAGCAACTAAAGTAGACCCTGAACTGGCCTCCCGTATTGTCTGGCTGGATGCCTATCTCACAAATATAGACCGCACTTTCCGCAACACCAATATGCTGATGTGGCACAAGGAGCTCTGGCTGATAGACCAGGGAGCTTCGCTCTACTTCCATCACTCGTGGGAGAACTGGGAGAAGCATGCGGTAAGCCCCTTTGCCTATATCAAGAACCATGCATTGCTGCCCGAAGCGTCCCGGCTTGAAGAAGCCGATGCCGCCCTGCGCATCCTGCTGACTGAGGAAAAGATACAGGAAATCGTCTCACTCATTCCCGACGATTGGTTGCACTGGAACGATACCCATGAGACACCCGAAGAAATCAGAGACATCTACCTCCGCTTTCTGACCGAAAGACGGGCCCATTCCGAAATATTTGTAAAAGAAGCGCAGAATGCAAGGAAAGCACTTATATGAATACGCAGTTATCCGCCTCGTTCCCAAAGTAGAACGTGAAGAATTCTTCAATGTAGGCGTAATCCTTTTCTCGAAAAAGGCGAACTTCATTAAATCCGTTTGCCGGGTGAACGAGGAGAAGTTGAAACTATATGTGTCCGAAGTAGACCGGGAACTGGTGTTTGCACACTTGGATGTGTTCAACAAGATATGCTCGGGTGCCCGGGACGGCGGCCCCATTGCCCAACTCGATGTTCCGGAACGTTTCCGGTGGCTGACTGCCGTGCGGAGTTCCTGTATTCAAACGTCCCGCCCACATGCCGGTTTCTCCGACGATCTGGACAGGACGTTAAAAAGATTATTCAAAGAATTGGTTTTATAAAGTAACTATCCCACGGACTGAACAAGAACAGGGGCCAGTCTTTTATCATTCGCCCGATACCGGAGCGGTGATACGCCTGTATACCTTTTAAAATATTTCCCGAAGAAGGAAAGATTAGGAAAATTCAACTGATAAGCAATCTCCTTGATGGAAATACTGGAGTACTTCAACAGGTATTGCACTTCTTCCATCACCATCCCATCAATCCATTTCACAGGACTCTTACCACTCACCTGCTTAACGACCGAGGAAAAATATTTCGGTGTAACGCACAATTTGGAAGCGTAGAAATCGACTCTTCGCTCCTGTTTATAGTACATGGAAAGCAATTTCATGAAACGGGCAAAGTATTCTTCCGCCCGGTTTTGATTCATAACTTCCTGTATGTTCTCCGTATATTCCGTGGACACCTTTATCTGTGCAAAAAGGGTGTAGAACAACATCTTTATGCCGGACGACACCGCTTCTTCCTGCCATCCGGTCCGGTTTGCACGCTGCATACAGCCAAGCAGGCAATCCGTCATACGTGTATATTCTCTTGACTCCGCAACCGATAGCACAATCAAAGATTTATACCGGGTTTGTATCATGAGTGGCAGCACCTGCTGCCAATAACAATAATGTCGGCAGAAATAATCAGGCGTCACCATTACATAAGTTAGAGAGCAAGCTTCCACACACTCCACCTGGACAACTGTATTGGGTAGATAAACAAAAAGTGAATTACGGCAAACAACGTATGTTTGCATATTCTGTGTAACCCGCATTTCTCCTTCCGTGCAAAGTAAAAGAATATAGGCATCCATACGCAAAAGGGATGACCGATACCCCGATGACAAAGTGCCCCGGGAAATGATGCAACCATCCGGCAGATTCGCACTGTTACTGCCACATTGCTGAACGAACCGTTCAAAAGAGTATTCTTCAATCATTCTTATTCTATTCGCCATATCTTAAAATATATCATTATTGTAAATGCTAATAGGAAACTGAGAGCTGAGTTATCCTCTCTTTCTCTATGGCTTAACCACCTTGATGCAGTGACTAAGCAGGGCATATCTACTGACTCGGTATAGAATCAATGCGGATGATTGGTATCATCAATACGGATGATGGTATGCCAAGTCATAAGGATAGCATAGATAACCCGTAGGCTATGCATGGCAAGGTCAGCATATCATCTATTCCATTCCTATCCAGGTTTCCATTCCTCCCTTCATGCGCAGGAGGAACATCCGTCAGTAATAACATTCCCGGTATACGGCCAGATAATCTTTTCCATTTTCCCGTATGAATACAATTTTATCTTCACGTGCCAGCCAACCTATGGCAGAGGCTAATTCCACCGGATTCAAGTCTGTATCCAGAAGAAGCTCTTTAAAGGTTGTCTTGCTATTCCTTTCGCTAAGTATACGCCACACTATTCCGGCATTTACCCCAATCGTTTCTTTTTTCATAAGCTATTTCTCTTTTTTTATTCATATTATTATTTTCCTAAGCACTCTTCTTATAGCTCAGAATCGCCCAAAGATTAAGCACTATCGCAAACAGGCAAAGCGAGCGGAAGTAAGGAATCAATTCCGTAAATGAACTCCCTTTCAGATAGACCATACGCATCACCTCTATGAAGTATCTCAGCGGATTGAGCC
>USSR01000296.1 GCA_900557355.1 uncultured Bacteroides sp. | reverse complement strand
CAGCAGAAGCTGCATATTCTATCCCTACTTCATTACCGTTGATGTAAGCCACGCGAAGTTTACCCATCTGATAATGGTTGTAGCGGTTGAAACGCACCCAATAGCAAGTAGCAGGTTTAACCTCAACATTTTCGCTGAAAGCATTGGCAGACGGAACGATAGTAAGCTCTTCGAGCGACTGGGCACTGACAGGAGCAAACGCATAATTACGCCCGGTAAAAGCTTTGGACTTGATATAGAAAGGAGCACCAATAGTCGCGGGTTTATAAACGTTAAAACCATTGCCAGCCGACTCGTAGCCTTTCATCACGTAAGTGTCAGAACCTTGCTCGGTCTGGCCAATATACCCGTAGGGTAATGATTCAGAAGCATCATCACAACTGACCACCAAAAGCCCCGCCAGCAAAATAAATAAGTAAGACAGTCTTTTCATCTCTGTTTTCTTTCTGATTTAATGATATGAATAAGATGCAAATGTGGTAATGAGCATTGAAGCTCATTACCACATTGCTTTGTGTATAATCTCAAGATTCCGCCAGAATTATTCCTTTACTACGAAATTCTTCATCTGAATATTGGGAACTCCAGCATCATCGCCCACATATTGGAAACCTACATATACTTTCTTTCCAATAAACTCAGCTGGTACCATAGTCTCCATATCCACATAAGTGTCACCGACCGGCCATTCGGGGAATTCCAATTTCACCCAATCCTTCACATTCTTTTCTTCTTTGATAATGTCATCACCTTCCTTATAGACAGCTGAAATATATACATTGACAAAATCAGTCATAGTCTTACCAGAAGGGAGATATTTGCCCTTTGCGGTCACCATAATTTTAGGAGAAACAGCTTTACTTAAATCAATCTCACCCGTAACGAGCCAAGATTCCGCCTTACATGCCTTGCTACCATCGTGGCTTGAACCCAAGATTGTATTATAACCATCAGTTGCACGCCATACTCCTTTCTCTTTCAGAGATTCGGGAATGTCTATATCTACGATATGAGCACCTCCATGAAGCAAGCCGTCAAAATCATTGAAGTAATATTCTACCGCTTCAATCCACTTGCCGTTTGCCATCATAAATACAATAGTACCAGGTACAGAGTTCACAGTCTTCACCCAAGCAGTACCATCGTATGTATATTCATCGGCAGCCACTGATGTATTATAACGATAAGCCACTGTCCTGATGTTTCCTGCCTGTGCGTAGGGGAACGAGTTTTTCAAGTATACAGGAAGCACTTCATCAGGTTTACTTAATGAAGAAGAACCTACAGAAACATAATCAGAAGGCTGCATCACCACAATGTTCGCACCACTTTCCTCATTGTAAACAGTCCAAGTTGAACCATTGTACCGATAGAGAGCAGAAGTATTGGGCTCTACATCGGATGCACGGGTTATGGCACGAGCGGCGGAAGCGGTGGCAACAGATTCCTCTACTTTCGAATACATCATGGCCACACGACCATTATTATAATCAAGCAAGAAACCGGTAATTTTCACAGTCTTACCATTAAGCGACATATCAAACAAACTCTCATCTACATAAGAAATAGACACAGTGGTGGAAGCTCCGCTAACCAACAAATTGAAATAGTTAAATCCCTTACCACTATCTTCAATGCTAAGTTGGCCCTCGATGGTAGCATATACCACACGAGGAGTAACGGCCAAAGCATCGAATTCTGCAGCCGTTAACACTTGTGGAACCATTTTTGCAGGAATGTCAGTGGGGTCGTTTACAAGCACTGTTACTTCAAGATTCTTATTACCAAACTGCTTCACACCATTACGAACGGAAGTAGTACCTTTCACACGAACAATTTGACCCACCTTCTCTTCAGGAGCTGTATTCTTATATACCAAAATACTTCCACTACAATCGGAAAGCATGAACCCACGAGTATAGACAGCCGAAACCACCCCTTCTGCCTCGTAATCACCGCCATCGATATAGTGGAGCACACCTGCGGGAGTGACAGTATTGGTAGCTTCCTTGGCAACCACAGAGGTCACAAAAGTATTGGGATACTTAATAGAAGAACCGCTCACACCTGCAAGATAACCAGTAACTACGACATCTTTGTTTAACAGATCTGGATTTACATAGAGAATATTGGTTAGTCCGGGCTGAATAGTCTCGTCACTTATTATAATGTTATAATTCGTACCGCTCTGGGTGAGTTTGCCTTCATAGGTAACATATTCTATCTTAGGAGCTTTTACATAATTAGCAAAACCGGCAGCATCTATCGTTTTAGGAGTAGGATAAGCAAAACTCGATTTACGCTCCAGGAATTTCACGACAGAAGCCGATCTGAAACGAGTCAATTCTTGCTTGAACTCAATCTCTCCACTCACTTCCACTACATCGCCTACTGCAAAAGTAGGCAGAGTGTTGCGAAGGATACGAATGATACCCGTTCCGTCACTGATGAGCAATGATGTAGCACTGGCACCCACCACCTCACCTTTGGAAGTGAAGCTTCCTGACTTCTGAGCCAAAACTTCAGAGAGAGGCGTATAGGCAGGCTCTTCTGGTTCATCTCCACCGCCATCACCTCCCGTACTAGGCTCAGTTTCCGAATAAGCGTAATTTACCTGCATTACCTCACCTGTTTTCGGACTCTTTACACCCTCTTTCAGCAGGTTAGGAATTTCCTTCAACGTTGAGGGGGTGAGATACTTCACCACTCTGTTTTCCCCCCATACAGTTTTATAATTATCACTACCCAGATCAAATTCCTTTGCAGCAGCAATAGCAGTCAAGTATTCAGGAAGGCTTTCCGCCATACGATAATTGATTATAAACTTGGAGTTATCTGTTACATAGGGATAAGCGTCTTCCAAATAGGCAGGCAAGAATTCCTGCGGAGTAATCATTTCCGTAAAAAAGCCATCTTTCTCCAGCTGTTTTAAGGCAGTCACATAAGTTTCTCCTTCAGGATCTTTAGAGAGAGCCAACTCAGTGTTGGCCTTCAGTCCTGCTATCTTTTTATAGTCAGCAGCAGTAAGGTCAAGGGTATCTGATTGGACATTGGTTATTGTTGCAAGTTCATCGTATCCAGGGAAATTATCCTCATTATAATCACACGCTCCAAGCATCAGCAACGAAGACAGTGCGGTTCCTAATAATATATGTTTCTTCATAAATTTGTTCGCTTAGAAATTAAACTTCAATTTTACGCTATAAGTACGGCCCCAACCATAGATTACACGTGTGGCCGACTCCCAATCATGATTGCTTCCATCACGCGCATCGGCTATGTACTCTTGGTTGAACAAGTTGTTCACATTGCCACTCAACGTAGCACGAAGCTTACCGAAGTCGAAAGTATAACCCGCACTTACGTCAAAGGTGCTCCATGAAGGAATTTCCCAAGGATCAGAAATCACGTAAGGAGTATCTTGCTTTGCATCGCTTGCATCAATGTCATAGTCGGCATAGTTACGGGCGTAGAAATTCCAGTCTGCACTAAGACGCAATCCTTTCATCGGACGAAGTGACAAGCCCAGGGCTGCTGTGGTCTGTGCAGAACCACCCACATGCACATCGTCCATTTTAATACGGTATTTGTATTGCTCGGCCTGTGACATATCAGTCAGAACACCTCCTTGCGTACTCTTGATAATCTGTCCCTGCGTATTCATCATATAGCCTGTAGCTGTTCCATTCCAGCGCCAATCACCCCAAGAGAACATACCGGTAAATTCCATCCAACGGAAAGGCTTAGCAACAAAGTCGAGCTCCACACCCATGTGGTTTGCCTGTGCACCACTCATGTTCATCGTCCAACGTTGAGAATTGCCGTCCACGTCATCGTATGAACCGGTGTCATATAATGCTTTATCTTTCCAGATAGTATAGTAAGCATTCACATTGGCGCTGAAATAATTACTACGGTAACCATAGCCCAATTCGAAAGAATAAACTTTTTCATTCTTGGCATCAGCATTACGTTCGTGTGAACTTTGGGAGTTGATGAAGGTATTGTCAAAAATAGGCGCACGGCTGATAAAACCGGCATTGACAAATACGTTGTTGTGGTCATCAAGGTTGTAGTTCAAACCAGCTTTCACGTTTCCACCCAAATAGTGCTTCTTAGAAGAATCTTGCTTGTCACCGCTGTAATACATACGGTCGTGACGCCAATAGCTAGTATTGGTCAAACCACCCGATACGAAAGCGCTCACCGCATCCTTATTATATTCCAACTGCGCGAAACCGCCTTCATACATCACAAATCCGTCATAGTCACGGCGAATCACATCGCCCACACCCAACTTTTCATTCACCCAAGCAGTATTTCCACCGTTCACACTATTGGCTGCCAAAACATTCTTACGGTTGTAAGAATCTATATAGTATTTTCCGCCGAAAAGGTCAGTAATCACATTCTGATGCAATCCTTTATAATAACGGTAATCAATACCACCGTAGAAATCAAAGTCATCACCAAACTTAGTGGTATAAGTAGAAATCAAACCTGCCCAAAAGTGGTCATTGGAAGCCTTGTTCATAATCATCAATGAACCGTTATAATTAGGCATTCCACTCACAGACACAGGATTAGTATAGTTATCGGCATTAAGCTTGTCAACTGCATCATAATCGAAAGTACCATCAGGGCGACGGAACTGAGTGTTCACCGTACCGTCGGTAGCTGTACCATACCAAGAACTACTGTAACCTGTCACACCCGTGCCACTATAGCCTGCACCTGTACCGATAGACATATAAGCAGCTGTACTAAGGCTTGACTTATGGTCAATCTGCCACAAGTGGTTGAGTGACATCTGCGGTTTGTGATAAGCGTTGCGTGAAGAGTTCATCACTTGTCCGTTGCGATAACCGAAAGTAGAGTTATAACGATAAGGACTTTCCTCGCCCATCCATTGCTTCACGCGTTGGTATTCCTTAATACTCAAACCATTTGCCATACTACGCTGATTATGCCATTGAGGGGCACCAAAAGCGGTAAATGAAAGCTGATGATTGTCATTGAAACGTTTTGCCACGCTCATGAACCAAGTGTAGGCCTCAGATTCAGTACCTTGAATATAACCGTCACGTTTATCTCTGGCTCCTAACAAAGTAAAGGCCCAGCCATCCTTTGTAAGACCGGAAGAGACACCGAACATCACTTTGTTGTAGCCATCGTTACCCATACCGTAAGACACGAATCCACCCTTCTTGGCATCAGTGGTCTTAGTGATAATGTTTTGCGAACCACCAACGGAAGGAGTAGACACCTTGCTCGCACCAAGTCCGCGCTGAATCTGAATAGTACTGGCCACGTCAACCAGTCCGCCCCAGTTACTCATGTATACCTTCTGGTTCTCCATACCGTTCATAGGCACACCATTAATCATCATGGCCACATATTCCGACTTAAAGCCACGAATCTTTATGTTAGAGTCACCATAACCACCACCCTCATTAGAAGCATAAACACCTGGCGTGGACTTCAAAAGTTGCGGTAACTCTTGAGAACCTATCTTATCCTCAATAGACACGGGATTAACAGTAGATACTGCTACCGGAGTCTTACGAGCCACAGCTACAGACGAAGTAATCACCACGTCCTTCAACATCACCGCATCCGGTTCCATTTGAATAGCACCCAAATCAACAGAAGCCCCCTTCTGTGTTATTTTCTTCTTAAGGTCTTTAAAACCTACATACTTGAACACCAATGTCCCACCTTGAGCAACACTTTGCTTAAAATAACCATCAATGTCAGTCACAGTTCCTTGTGAAGTGCCTTCTACCATAACAGCAGCGCCCACTAACGGCTCGCCTGTTTCCGAGTCAACGAGCTGCCCCCTCACTGTAGTCTGGGCAAATGCCGCAGCACTGAATACAGACAGCCCAGCCACTAACAGGAAATGAATTAGATGTTTTTTCATACTTCTGTTTTTTGTTAATTAAAAGTGTTAATTAATTATTAAATACTGTTTTAAGACGCAAATATAATTAATAAGATTTAGATTTGTATTACATTTCTGCTACAAAATTTCAGAGTAGATAGGAGTTATTGAGACTTTTTATAACAATAAAGCCCTACAAGTTTTTTGCAGGGCTTTCTATTTGTCATCAAAATATAATTTATGCTATCAGATTCTCACTGTTATCAGTCATTCATCAGCTTTCTATAACGTACACGGGTAGGTTCTTCTTTTCCTAAACGTTTCTGTTTATTTTCCTCATATTCTGAATAAGAACCTTCGAAATAGAAGACATTGGAGTCTCCTTCGAACGCAAGAATGTGAGTACAAATACGATCGAGGAACCAACGGTCGTGACTGATGATTACAGCACATCCGGCAAAATCTTCAAGACCTTCTTCAAGAGCACGAAGGGTATTTACATCTATGTCATTGGTAGGTTCGTCCAGCAAGAGTACGTTGCCTTCCTCTTTCAATGCCATAGCAAGATGCAGGCGATTGCGTTCACCACCGGAAAGTACGCCGCAGAGTTTTTCCTGATCGCCACCAGAGAAATTGAAACGCGAAAGATACGCACGGGCATTAATATCGCGACCGCCCATACGAATCAGCTCCGTACCACCGGAGATTATCTGATAAACACTCTTGTTCGGATCAATATCACTATGCTGCTGGTCTACATAAGCCACCTTTACGGTCTCTCCTACTTCAAACTCACCTTTATCTACAGTTTCCAATCCCATAATCAGACGGAACAGCGTAGTTTTACCGGCACCGTTAGGACCGATAACACCAACGATACCATTGGGAGGAAGCATAAAATTGAGATCATCAAACAGTAACTTATCACCATAGGCCTTTGCCACATGTTTTGCTTCGATAACTTTATTACCAAGACGCGGACCATTAGGAATGAAGATTTCCAGTTTTTCTTCCTTCTCCTTGATGTCTTCGTTCATCAACTTATCGTAAGAGTTCAAACGTGCTTTTCCTTTTGCCTGGCGTGCCTTAGGGGCCATGCGTACCCAATCCAACTCACGTTCCAATGTTTTACGGCGCTTACTGGCTGTCTTTTCCTCCATTTCCATACGCTTGGTCTTCTGCTCCAGCCAGCTGGAGTAGTTACCCTTCCAAGGAATACCTTCACCACGGTCGAGTTCAAGAATCCAGCCTGCTACATGATCAAGGAAATAACGGTCGTGAGTAACAGCAATTACCGTACCTTCGTATTGTTGTAAATGTTGCTCCAACCAATCGATAGATTCAGCATCAAGGTGGTTGGTAGGCTCATCCAGCAACAGTACGTCAGGCTTCTGCAACAGCAGGCGACAGAGTGCCACACGACGGCGTTCACCTCCAGAAAGATGTTCCACGCTTGCATCTTCGGGCGGGCAACGAAGGGCATCCATAGCACGCTCTAATTTACTATCCAGATTCCAGGCATCAGTTGCATCGATAATATCCTGCAACTCTCCCTGACGTGCAAATAGCTTGTCCATCTTATCAGCATCCTCGTAGTATTCAGGCAAACCAAACTTCTGATTGATCTCTTCATACTCAGTCAATGCATCTACAATGGGCTGCACACCTTCCATTACAATCTCTTTTACAGTTTTTGTAGGATCCAGATAAGGCTCCTGAGCCAGATAGCCTACTGAGTAACCCGGTGAAAATACCACTTCGCCCTGATAAGACTTGTCCAACCCGGCGATAATCTTCAGCAAGGTAGATTTACCGGAACCATTCAAACCGATGATACCGATCTTTGCGCCATAAAAGAACGAAAGATAGATGTTCTTCAACACCTGCTTATTGTTCTGCTGAATGGTCTTGTTCAGCCCTACCATAGAAAAGATAATCTTTTTATCGTCAACTGTTGCCATAAAGTTTTAAGTGTATTATATTAATAATGTATTTACTTTAATACTATGCAGCGCTCTTCGCAATCTGCCACAAAACTTTGGCAAAGATAAGAAAAAAAGAGAAATCCTTTTGCTTTTCCAAAAAATGTCTCTATCTTTGCGCCCGCTTAACAGCAATAAAGGTTTGATTT
>USSR01000295.1 GCA_900557355.1 uncultured Bacteroides sp. | reverse complement strand
TGAGAGACCACCATCCCCCCTCGGAACTGCCCTGCCTTACCCGGCACGGCAGGAGCATAACGGGGATAATCTCCAAAACGGGTATCCACATACATAATACCATCTCTATCGAATCCGGCGGGAAACATGCAGAGACGACGTTCCCAGTTCACATTAATGGAAAGAGACATCGAAGCAAAATGCCAATACTGCCCGCCGGGACCAAGCACAGTGCTTCCATGCCCGGCACCATTCATATAACCACCCGGTTTATAAGATACCGGATTATGTTTCTGGTAGGTATAAGGTCCCATCGGATGATCTGCTACGTATACTCCGTCCGCATAAACATTGAATTCCGTACCCGGCGCACCATATTGCATATAGTATTTACCATTATGTTTTGTCAACCAGGGGCCTTCAATGTAACCGCCCAATACTGTATCCGTATGATTCTCACCAAAACGCTCCCAACCATGTTTAGGCATATCCAGATTGAATAGTTCTTTCGTCTCCCCTTTCTTTGTGAAACGGTGATTTTTATCCAATTCCATACCCCGGATAGGGTAAACATTGGAAGATCCCCAGAACATATAAGCTTTCCCATCGTCATCAATAAACAAATCAGGATCTTGCAGATTATGCAGAATGGCAGGCGTAGCTTCCCAATCACCGGAAGCAGGATCATCGGTATAAAGGATGCTCATAGAACCTGAAGGATCGCCTGCAACATAAAGCACAGAGTCCTTATAATTGTGTGCAGCCGGAGCATTGCATCCCTGAGGATACCAATTCTTACCGGGACGTACAAATTCCCAGTTCAATAAATCCTTGGAACGCCAATAGCCATGCGAACGCGTTACGAACATATAATATTCTCCGCGAAAATCCACTACTGCCGGATCGGCCCCCGAACGGTAAGAAATATCCCGGTCGGAATTATAAATCATATAGGTATAATCTATATTCAAGGGATTACAATATGTATCCTGACGCATATCCTGCGCCGGAAGAGTAGTCCACGCAATCAGGCAGACTATAGTCAATAACAGATGTTTCATTCTTTCGTTCTTTATATTACTTGCACAAATTCTGAGGAACTTCATATTGTTTCTGTAAACGTGCAAGTTCTGCCATTAGTTCAGCAGTTACTTTCTCCATTCCTTGCTTTCCGTACAGATTGTGCATTTCTGTCGGATCAGTTTTCAGATCATACAGTTCCCATTTGTCTTCCACATAAAAGTGCATCAATTTGTAGCGTTCCATCTTTACACCATAATGGGCACGGACACTATGAAATCCAGGAAATTCATAATAATGATAATAGAGCGATTTACGCCAATCACGCAGTTTCTTTCCCGTCTCTACCAACTCCCGGAACGATACGCCCTGCATATCCCGTGGCACTTCGATACCACACATATCCAGAAAAGTAGGAGCAAAGTCTATGTTCTGCGTCAGTCCTGTTACCTGAGTTTCCGGCTTGATATGTCCGGGCCAGCGCATAACCATCGGCATGCCGAAAGATTCTTCGTACATGAAACGCTTATCAAACCAACCATGTTCTCCCAAATAGAAGCCCTGATCGGTAGTATAGACTACAATCGTATTTTTATCCAGTCCGGTACGTTTCAGATAATCAAGAATCTCTCCCACACTTTCGTCTACACTCGCTACAACTCCCATATAATCTTGCAAGTAACGCTGGTATTTCCATTCCGCGACTTCTTTGAATGAACGTTTTCTGGAGTGGAATTCATTATTTCTATCACGATATGCATCAAGAAAACGACGGCATTCATCCGGTTCCATTGTCCCCAGAAAAGCATGCGGCCAAGGGTCGAACAGTAAACTGTCACTATCCATACCAGTAACCATCTTCAGATCGTGTCCTTCGTACATGTCACAATAGATATTCATCTTTTGCATCTGTGCCGCATAACGACCCTCATAAACATCAAAATAATTATCAGGAAGTGGAAAAGTAGTATGCTCATACAGATGGTAATGTCTTTCTGCAGGTACCCAGTTTCTATGAACAGCTTTGTGATGCATCATCAGAAAGAAAGGCTTGTTCTTGTCTTTCCGTCCGTCGAGCCATTCTTCCGTATATTTAGTAATCAAATCCGTCACATACCCCAAATGACGTGTGGTATCATTTTCAGTAATAAAATGCGGATTACAATATTCTCCCTGATCATCCAGAATCATCCAATGATCGAAACCTGTAGGCTTAGAAATAAGATGCCACTTACCAATAACAGCTGTCTCGTAACCATTTGCCTGCAATATCTTTGGAAGGGTCTGTTGCGTACCGTCAAAACCTTTCGCCCAGTTCTTCATGAAACCATTCTTATGGCTATGTTTACCGGTAAGTATGGCAGCACGACTCGGCCCGGAAATAGAATTGCAACAATAGTTATTCTGGAAAACCGCTCCTTCATGCCCGATACGGTCAATATTCGGAGTCGGCGCCACTTTCCCTATAGGATGACCATAAATACTCATAGCCTGACGGGCGTGGTCATCACTCATAATAAAAATGATATTGGGGCGTTCGTTACGAACTTCCTGCTCTTGACCTTGCACAATGGAGGAAGGTACAAAAGGTAAAACGACAAGCCCCAAGGATAATTTAGAAGTCATGGTACTATCGAATTGTCAGATTGGCCTGAATAGGCGCATGGTCGGATAAATAGCCATTGTCCGGCTTGTCTGCTATCACTCTGAATTTATTGGCCACCACTTGTCCATTGACAAAAATAAAATCGATCAACTGGCGTTCTTCAACCGGGATGCGCCCAAAATCATGAAAGCTCCACGTAGGACCATAAACTATGTCAGATGCGGAATAAGTATTCTGCATTCCCCCTTCCGTAAGAACAGAAATCGGATCTGAATCAACAGTACCATTAAAATCTCCCGTAATAACCACCGGTAAGTCCGAGGCTATCTCACGTATCTTTGCAAGCAACAAAACTGCACTTTCACGACGGGCAACCTTACCAATATGGTCGAAATGTGTATTAAAAGCAGCCAATTCTTTACCACTGACTTTATCTTTAAGAACAGCCCACGTCACAATGCGTTCGCAAGCAGCATCCCAGCCTTTTATTCCAATAGAATCGGGTGTTTCACTCAAACCGAAATTGCCACTCTTCATAAGATCGAAACGATCGGTCTTATAGAACAGAGAACAATATTCCCCTTTTTCTTTTCCATCGGCACGCCCCACACCTAAAACCGTATATTGCGGAAGGCGGTTCTTCAGATCGTCCAACTGGTTCTTTAATACTTCCTGCATACCTACTACATCCGGAGCATAATAAATAATCATTTGTGCCGCAGCATCTTTACGATACTTCCAGTTGTTCAAACTATCCGCTACATGATCCAGACGAATATTGAATGACATCACATCAACTTTAGGATCCGGCTGCTTGCTGCACGAAGCAACAAGCAGAACGAAAGCAACTAATACACTATTAAAAAACATGTTTTTCATAATTATGAAACCTTTTTAATTTAAGTATGGTGTTTTAAATCCTAACTTCTTCAATCCTTTTTGTACATCCGGATGACTCATAAACAATTTCCATATTAAACCTGTACGATAATTTTCTATCATAACAATAATAGGTCCCTGGTCTATAGCCAGATAAGATGGCGCAAACCAGTCAGCAGTCAGGTTAAATGCATCCTTGAAACCATATTCTCCCCAAAGCTTATCGCCAAGCTCTTCATAGAAATAGCGCATGGCCTGCAATGAATATTCCGGTGCATAAGGAATAGACGACAAGGCGGCTGTTGGAGTAATAACACCGCGGTCATTACCAGGACAATGCGCAGAGTACCCTTTATCACCATCACTGGCTGTCAGTCCCCAGCACTGTTCTCCATACCCTTTATACCCCTTCGGATTATCTATGCAATAAGCACGATTAATCAGAGTATGTGCTTTCATCTGTTCTTCATAATCAGCATAATAATCTTTCAAGCCACGCGGATCAAGTCCCATATAAGAATAATGGGTAAAGAACAAAGGTCCGCCATAATCACTTCCCAATGGCAAGGTTATGTCGTAATACTTCTTACCATTCTTGAAAACGATAGAATTGGCCCACCCTTTATGATATACCGGCTCTGCAATGGGATAAGTGGGTGAAGAAGCAGCAAGTATATATGTAATATGGCACTCATTATGCCCTTTTATCTGATGGTTCATCGACCAACCGTTATTGGGTGACCAATGCCAATAGAGTACATCTTCACCACCTTTAGTAAACCAATTCCATTCAGCCTGACGCCACAGGTCATTAATAAGACCGCGGATACGTCTTTCCACCTGATTATCTTTGTTGAAATACTGATGTGCAGCCAACAACCCTTCGAACATGAAAGCAGACTCTACCAGATCGGCACCATCATCTTTCCTGCTGAAAGAAATGGTTTCTCCGTTCTGCCCATTTATCCAATGCGCCCAAATGCCATGGTAACTGTCCGTATTCTTATCATTCAGAAAGCTGACTATTTTCAGCATACGCTCTGCCGCTTGTTCACGCGTTACAAATCCACGTTCTGCACCGACAATAATAGCCATTACCCCAAAGCCGGAACCACCAATGGTAACAATATCGTCATTACCGTTACTACGTTCGCGTGCCAAGCCCGAAACCGGATGTCCATAATCCCAGAAATAACGGAAAGTCTGTTTCTGCACGAGGGTCATCAGTTCTTCATCAGACAAGTTCTTCTCCTTCTTACCACCAGAAGCTGCCGGCAGCAGGCTAAACGGGTAAAGCAGAAGCATCACATATATTATAAGTCTCATCATATATTCTATTTATCAGTTTAGTGCAGGGCTTTCAAAACCTAACTTTTTCATTCCCTGCTGAATTTCCGGAATAGCCATAAATAAATTCCAAAGCATTCCTGTCCTATAATTTTCTATCATACAAATGATCGGTCCTTGGTCGATAGCTATACACTGGTTATCATACCAATTAGCTGTCAGGTTGAAAGCATCTACAAAACCATAATCTCTCCAGAGTTTATCACCCATCTTATAATAATAGAAGTGCAATGCAGACATCGACTCTTCCGGAGTATAAGGAAATGCAGACAATGCAGCCGTAGGAGCAATCACTCCTTTATCATTTGTAGGTGAATGTGCCGAATAACCATTATCACCATCACTAGCTGTCAACCCCCAACAAGAGGCTCCATAACCAGCATATCCCTTAGGATTCTCCTTACAATAATTATAATTGATCAGAGTATGGTTTTGATTCTGTTCCCAATAATCAGCATATTTATCTTTCAGTCCTTTCGGATTAATGCCCAAGAAGGAATATTGAGATAAGAATAACGGTCCACCCTTATCAGCTCCCAGCGGAAGCTTGTATCCATAGTAGGTATTACCATTCTTCAAACCGCCATTCCTTGCCCATCCAGCTTCATAAACCGCCTTATCGATAGGATGAGTAGGAGAAGAAGCTGCAAGCACATAAGTTATCAGGCACTCATTCCAACCTCTGATCGGAAGATTCTTCTCAAATCCATAGTTCGGACTCCAATGCCAATACAGAACAGACTCTCCACTTTTCTGAAACCAAGTCCATTCAATAGCTTCCCACAGGCGGGTTATATCAGAACGCAATTTACTCTCAGCTTCCGAACCCTCCTTGAAGTATGCACGTGCTGCAAGCAGTCCCTGGAAAAGTAAAGAGGTTTCTACCAGATCCGCACCATCATCTTTATCACCAAATGGCTTTGTCTCACCGGTTGCACCGTTAATCCAGTGTGCATAGGCTCCATGATAACTCGTACACTCTTTATCCAGGAAAGTTACAATCTTCTGCACTCTTTCAAGAGCTTCCTGTCGGGTTACAAATCCTCTTTCAGCCGCTACCAGCATCGCCATCACTCCAAATCCTGTTCCTCCGGTAGTAACAACATCACCGGAAGTTGTTCTTTCGCGTGCCATACCGGAATGTGCATGACCGAAGTTCCAGAAATACTTAAAAGTTTGTTTCTGCACCAAAGTTAATAAATCCTCGTCAGGAATGCGATCAAACTTATCCGAATCATCCATCCCTGTACGGATTTCATAGACTTTGCCATTGGTAAGAGATACTCCGGAGGTGGATTTCACCCCCGGATTGATCACCAGTTTATATGAGGAAAAACTTTTAAAGCCACCTGTTGGAGTCAATGAGAGTTTATCCTTTCCCTGTAGTTTTGAATCATATGCCACCGCCTGATCATTCAGTTTCAATATGATATTACTCTGAATCGTAGCTTCATCCACTGCATCTGTGAATGTAAGCACAATACTGGCATTGGGAGCTACATTTTCAAAGGAACTCTGATCCTGTTTTTCACCAATGGATATATTTTGCAGTTCAAATTTTCCGGGTGCTTCCGAAGCATCATCTTTACTGCAAGCAATCAGTAATAAGGACAGTATGAAATAAACAGCTCTCATATTCACTCTATTTCTAACGGTCATCATTCTTTACCTGAATAAAGTTGCTTGATATCAGAAGCAGATATAGCTCTGTCATAGAAGCGGAACTGGTCTAACTGTCCCGGAAAATTGGATGCCCAACTCTGTGCTCCTGCACCTTCTGTCAAACTGGGTTTTGTGCTAAACTGAAATGCTCCGATAGCAAATGTACCCAAATCTTTAAATTTAAGCTTTCCATAACCGGGCAGCTCTTTTGTAAATGCACTTTCACCATTCCGGTAAACTGTTACTGTCGAATTACTACCATCATAAACAAATGCCATATGAACCCATTCGGTACCAAAAACATTGTCTATCTTAGCTTCTACCCATCTCTCATCATTATCCTTCACGGATGTACAGTTATACAGATGCATCTTGAAGAAAGCCTGGGTCTCACTACTTGTATTTTCCAGATAGATATCAAAATTACCCCAGAAAGTCTTGGTATTAGGAATACTGAAGACACCATATGCAGAAGTATTTCTCGTTGTTTTCATCCAGAAAGCCACCGTACAACTTCCTAAATCGGGTATAGAATCGGTCAGATAAGAAGGAACACGGGCTAACAGATACGTATCTTTTGTACCTTGATAAGCTTGTCCGTTGATTCCATCAGTATAAGTAATATCCCCTCCGGCACTCATGAGGAAGGTATAATTACCCTTATCACGCATATCATTCTCAAAAGGCAAGAACAATTTCATTGGTGAGAACACTTTGGGAGCAGAACTATCCGGATAATCAAAAGCCGGATGATCCATATCCTGAAAACAAGATTGCAAAGTGAGTGCTGACACACAAAATGCCAACAATAAATTAATATATCTTTTCATGGTCATTACTATATGAATTAATAATTAGGGTTTTGAACTAACACGCCATTTGATTTGTCAATTTCGTCCTGAGGCAAAGGCAACAATGCATGCTTATCCTGGTA
The DNA here is from genome assembly GCA_900557355.1 of uncultured Bacteroides sp. GTDB lineage: Bacteria > Bacteroidota > Bacteroidia > Bacteroidales > Bacteroidaceae > Bacteroides. The sequence goes on along the minus strand of USSR01000295.1, from coordinate 606 downwards.
ACCAGTCTTTCCGGCTGCATGCAGCACTTCCTTCGCTATTCCCCAACGTACAAGATCATAGAAGCGATCGAATTCCATACCCAACTCAACACGACGTTCATGACGAATAGTTTCCCGCAATTCACTCTGATTATCAGTGGTAACCTCCGGCAAGATATTAGCATTCGTACCACGGGCACGGGCACGTACCATCTCAAGATATCTTCTTGCACTTGTATTATCACCCAGTTCGCAAGCAGCTTCCGCAGCCATCAGTACGACATCCGAATAACGGATCAGACGAATATTCACCCAATACCCACTCTTCGTATACTTTTCACGCAAAGCCGGATCTGTATACACTTTCTTATTAAAGTACTTTGCTATCACATCGGCATTGGCAACCGGTTTTTCTCCATAAGGCTTATTTGCAGGAATGGTCGAAGGATCTTCTCCTGTTCTAATAAAATACAATAAAGTCTCATCCTTTCTCGGGTCACCTTCTTCGAATGCATCAGCCAATAATTGAGTAGGAGTATGTTGGCCCCAACCTAAATTCCATTCACCGGCCCCACGACAGCCCTGTACCTGAGCATACTGGCTACCAATTTCGTTGGACCCCGGAAT
>USSR01000294.1 GCA_900557355.1 uncultured Bacteroides sp. | reverse complement strand
CAATGACCGGCAGCAAACACTTCATTCGGTTCCTCTAAACGATTCCACCACTTATAAATAGAGTCTGTATGGATAGCATAACATTGTGTCTGACGATAACGAAAGCCCGGGTTTTCGACTTTATTAATGAAGGGTAAGTTCACCGTTTTTGAAGGGGTAAGAGAATATTCATTCTCTCCCCAATAATCGATACCCAAATATTGCTCCAATAAAGTAACAACCCCATATACAACACCGTTTTCTTTACCAGATATTTTTAGAATACCATCTTGAGTAGGGATAGAGAATCCATCCTCTGTTACTTCCGCTGGAGATTGACCACCAATGAGAATATCTCCTTTTCGAGGAGTTTGACTTATAACAACAGGCAGCTTACAACTGGTTACTTTTTGAATAAATGTTTGTAACAAATTTGCAGCTGTCCACGATATTTGATTATTCTCTTTCAAAATGATCCTAGAACTTGTATTCCCATTAGTTACTAACATAGTTTGAGAGAGAGACGGAAACGCCATACTAATTCCCATAAACCATAAACAGAACCGTAGAATAATAGATAATTTCATGTTTTTCTTGCTATTAAAAGTTATTATATAATAGTAATACAATCAATATGATACTATTAAACAATCAATCTTTTTCTTTTTTTATTTATTAACTTATATAATAAGTCCCACTTTATCCGAAAATACGAAAAAGTGGGACTTAAAAATTTTCAATAACCTATTAATTATTTCGCATATAGGTCAAATTCCGTAAGGCTGACCGTATTGGGACCTTGTTTCACATAATACTTTAAATAACGCGTTTCAATAGCTTTCGAAAACTTAATATATTGTGTGCCACTTCTTGAAATAGTTACAGTTCCGATAGATTTCCATTTTATTCCATCACCTGAAGTAAATACTTCTACTGCAGTCGGTGAATAACTACTAGCATAACACTTATTTCTTATTCCTGTTAATGTCTGCACCTTACCTATATCCACAGTTAGCCAATATTCTGCTCCTCCATCACGAGCTACATCAGAATTTGTTCCATCAATTAGATTTTTAGCATCTCCACGAGTCGTCGGGGCAACTTTTACAGTCCAGCCAGAACGATCGGCAATCAAAGTACCTTCAGCCGGTTGCCCGGACTCTACATTGACATGAATATTTTGAATTTTCACATAAACTACTCCTCTGTTAGAGCTAAGTGCATCTAAGTTATTACCTTCTATAGAAGATATGGTAACTGGCAACAAATATCCCCCTTCTGTAGTCAACGATCCTACATTTAATAGCTCTATTTTTATAACATCATTTGAATATTATATTATTTACCATCTGATCTAATGCCATCTACCCATCTGACAACTCCATTAGGCGCCGTGGCTTTATTTCCATGACCAGTTGCGTCTTTAAACTCGGTTCCTGCCCCTTCATTCAATTTCCAATAAGCCTCCAAGCCATCCGTACCCGGATTTATCGCAAACATATTATTCTGAATCTGCGACTGTGAAATAGCAGTAGTCCAAAAACGTACTTCGCTAACTATAGCATCTGTAACCATCCAATCACCATTGCATATACCAAAACTATTCTTAACAAGACGCAAAGGTTTTCTTGGAAGATCTAATGTTGCATCAATATTTCCATTTACATAAATAGTCAATTTCACTCCATCACAAACAAATGCTAAATGATACCATTGATTATTTTTAAACTTAGTAGCAGCATTTACTTGAGTACCTTGTGTTTTTATCTGCAAAATATTACCAGGAATCGGGCCATCACCAAAACGGATATAAATTTCACCATCTTCTGCGATACCATTACCTGGACCTGCAGAAAATATTGCTTGATTCTGATAGCTAGGAGGACCAGGATAACCAACTCCAGGAGTCACCCCATCCCCAAGTTCGCTCATATTAATACGCATTTCAAGTGACCATTGAGTTACTGTATAATCCTGACGCATTTCCATAGTAATTGGTTTTGTACCCGTCAACACTGGTGCAGAGGTTATAATAACCTGATCCATGATATAAATCATCACATCTGCACCTTCCAAAGTTTGTTGCCCACCTGATACAGCAGTAATAGCAACCGGTAGTGCAAATTTATCACCAGAATCAAGCATTTCCTTTGTCAACGGATCAATTGTTACTTTAACAGTAGGAGCCACTAATTCTCCTTTTTTTATAACCACTGTCTTTTGATCAAAAGAATATGAACCTTCCGGCATAGATTTATAGTTCGTACCACTTTTTGTATTATATACTTCCAACGATTTCGGACTTAGTCCCAAAGTAACTTCTATATCTTCTGTTGCAATTTGTCCCGACCGCGGAGTCACAGTGACAACACTACCCTCTTCGGCTACTGTTACCTTTTTGGACTCATAAGACAAACTACTGGATTCAGCTAAATAAATTCTACTGCCGATAGTATCATACTTTGCATCTTCACAACTTGCTATAATTGCACAAAGCAATATGGCAAAGGCGAACATTATTGTATTTTTATTTTTTACCAGATATCTCATAATTATTATATCTTTAAATTTATTATTTTACCGGTGGATTCATAATGCGGATAGCATTACGCAAATAAGGATAAGATTCTTCTGTACCATCAATTGTATATTCATACTCCATATGATAAGTTCCAACCCCTCCTTTTACACATTTTTTCCCGTTAATAATAGGTGTCCAACGTGCCATACCTTCCAATGACTTCATTTTATTTCCATATCGATCAGTGAAATCAGCCCCACCAGACAAAGCCCATTTTTCAAAGTTTTCAGTTACAATATATTTCTTAGCAACTTCTTCTGCAGTCAAATGCCCATCGAAGTTTCTTATTGTAGAGTTTAAACGGCTATCCAAATTGTCACGTCCAGTATTATCTCCTGGAGAATCATAAGCCTGCACTATAAAATAATTAAAATAAGGACCTGACTCCGATACAATACTTTGTGGCTCACCGTCAATTACTAATAGCCTGTCTGTACCCGATTTTGGTCCGATTCTTTCTCCCAAGGTCTGAATGAACAACAACATATTCTCATCACTTCCACTCATGTTACCTCGATGACCAAAATTAGGCTCATAGTCAATATCAAAGCCATCATATCCATATTTATCAATACTATCACATATTGCATGGGCATATTTCTTTATAGCTTCTTCCTTATTCTCATTCCATCCCCAGAATTCCAGATAATTATCTTTATATTCCTCGGGAGTCAATTGGTCACCGATATTTTGAACAATAAAACACATCAAAGCTTTAGTCCCTTTTACATTTTGTACATAACGCAAATCTTTTGTTTGCGCTTCTGTCAAATTTCTCCAGTTACCCCAAATAGAAACAAAATCCACACTATCAGGAAGTCCGGCTAAACATTTTTCTAAAGTAGCTCCATTTCCGGTCCAATTACCAAACCATCCGAAAGCAACCGGATGATCTGTTTTCTTATAAGCGCGAAGCTGGGCATAGTATTCTTCCGGAAGTGACGACTGAGTCATATCTTCCTGGAATTTTGGTTCCATGTCTGTCCAATCATCACACGCTGTATTCGCAACCGTTATGCCAAATAACAACATTATAAAATAGAATATCTTTCTCATACTATTTATATTAATATAGATTATACTATTATTCACTTATCCCTACGCTGCCACCAAACCTTAGTCTGATAATTATCAGCGCCACCCAATTTACTTACAGCAGCATTTACATTAGCAGCATTACGAATATATTCCGATGGTGGGAACGGAATACGATTAGCGGAAGGAAGATTGGTTACATTTCCATTCAATAACGGGAAAAAACGCGGATACCCAGTACGACGATACTCGCTCCATGCTTCTTGTCCCAAAGGCCACATTGCAATCCATTTTTGGGTTATTAATCTTTCCAGTTTTTCTTCCTCACCAGCATCATCTTTCCATTTGATAGTTATAGAACTAATAGCACTTTCATTCCCCTTATTCTCATTAGGATCTACATAATCAGCCTGAGTACTTGATTCATCATTCAGGTATTGGTCAATACCATCCGATACTCCCCATTGTGCAAAGGAAAGTCTGATAGCTGATTCATACAAATCTTTCACCGTTTCTCCTTTTACATCCCATCCTAACATTGCCGCTTCAGCTTTATTAAAAGCTGTTTCAGCTGCACTCATCCATAAAGTACGATCCATCTCTCCAACATTTATTCTAGAGAAAGTCGGTCCGGTAATATCATTACCATAAGACAAACCTGCGCGCATACCCACATAATCATCATCTCCTTTATCGCTCGTTTTCTTTTTAAAATATTTCGACATACGTGGATCGTTGTATCCTTTCATATAAGATGTAATATCGGCAGAGACACATTGGTCAGGCCATTGCACTAATACCGTATACAATTGATTTTTAGTGCCTAAAGAAGTTGCGTTATCTTCATTGGAAGTAATTACCCCTATAGAATGGTTAATAGCTTCCTCCGCCATCTGTCTGGCATATTCACGATCTGCAAAACGAATACGAATGGCCATACGTAGTTTCAGTGAATTTGCAAATTTCACCCATTTCTCAAAATCACCGTCATAAACTTTATCATACTTAGCCATCGTTCTGTTGTTTGGATTTTCGGTCACATAAACAGTCATTACATTAATTGCATCAGTCAGATCAGTAAACATTGCATGATATGCTTCCTCCATTGTATCGTAAGGAGTCGAAAGTTTATCACTTGAAATTTGGGAATAAGGAAGTGCCCCATACATATCAAGCATACGATGCATTGTCGCAATTCTTAGGATCTGTGCCCATGCAAAGTTAACCCCTGTCCCTTGGGTTACATTCTTTATTTTATTCCATGCACCATACGTCAATACCATTACATTATCATCTGCAAACTGCCAGTTTAACCAGTTCTCGGGTGCATTATATGTAGCAAAATTTGCCCCTTTAAACTTATCTGTTGCCATTACCTGATAACGTCCATAGCAGTCACCAATCAAGGATTCATTGGTATTATAAATGTTTTCAGTAGCTATGGGATATGCATAATCACATAAAGTCAAGAAGAAAGCATTGGCAGCAAATCCATCTCGTCCAAGTTCTTCTTCCGAAACTTTTCCCAACGGATCATTCAAGCTATTATCCATGCATCCTTGTAACATTGGAGTTCCAACAAGCATACAACCTGCAATAGAAATCTGCGTTATGAATTTATATATTTTCATTTGGTTATTCTTTTATCGTTAAAACTGTATTTTTACATTAAATCCCCAACTTCTCAAACTTGGTTGCATAAAGTAATCAACACCTTGATAATAAGTACCAGTAGAAGCGGTAGCTTCCGGATCAAATGGTGCTTTATTATAAATCATCCACAAGTTGTGACCTGTTATTGACAAACTAAGATTACATTTGTTATTAAACCATTTGGCTGGAAGTGAATAGCCCACCGATAACTCTTGTAAACGAACATTAGTAGCACTATATACATAGTTAGACATCAATCCACTTATTCCACCCACTTCTGTATAATAAGTCTGGGGATCCACTTTTCCATTATTTACAGGAACACCTTCATTATCACGTGCTAAAGCTGTGACCTTAGATACTCCGAACTGATCCATCACAGCTTGTGTCGGTGAAATAACAATACCTCCAAAGCGGGCAGCAAGCATAAATCCCAGGCTAATACCTTTATAAGAGAAGTCATTTCTAAAGCCTAAATTGCTTTTAGGCAATACAGAGCCAATATGAATAAACTCATCCGAATTCTTTATATCTTCTTTCTTTACATTCTGGCTCGCTTTATCAATATATACATTTCCTTCGTTATCACGTTTCAAACGATTAGTGACATACATGTCTCCCATGCTTCCTCCTTTACGAAGAATAACTTTAGCCGATCCAATACCACCTTTATCTATCTCATTCAAACTATAGTGATTACCTTCATCATCCACTGCATCATCCAAGAGTTCTACAATCTTATTTTTATTAAAACTAAAAGTCAAATTGGAATTCCATGAGAAATCTCCCCATGATTTATTATACCCTAAAGAAAATTCCATACCTTTATTCTCAATATTACCAGACTGTGCATACATAGTCGCATATACAGCGGTTCCTGACAAAGGAACCTGGAATGTTTGTTTGCGAGTATTAGCCTTATACCAGGTAACTTCCAAACTTAAACTATTATTAAAGAATTTGGCATTCAAACCAGCCTCCCAAGAATTTGTACGTTCAGGATAAAGTTTAGGCAAAGGACGGTAAGTTTGTAATTTCCATTGACTAGTCGCAGGGTCCCACTCATACGTTTTGTTAGAAGAAAGATTCTTAGGAATAGGAGCACCTACTGAAGCAAATGAACCGCGTACTTTCAAATAAGTAATAGCTTTGGGTAATTTCACCATTTCGGAAATAACTCCTGAAAGTCCTATTGATGGATAAAAGAAAGATGATTGTTCTGTATTAATCAATGCTGAATCCCAATCATTACGCCCGGTTAAAGTCATATATAACATACTCTTCCAGCCAATTTCCACACTAGCAAAAATAGAGTTGGTACGTTGTTTATATCCACTTTCTATAGGATAAGTATCTTTATCCAAGGTAGTAGTCATATTATATAGACTAAAAACATTAGACATATCTTTCAAACCACCTTGGAATCCTCTTTCGTCATAATAAGTTTGAGTAAAACTACCGCCAATATTAGCACTTAAACTTAAGTCACCAAAGCGTTTATTAATATTAGCCATCACGTCTGCATAAGCCTGTCTATCGTCAGCTTTATAGTACTTATAGAATCCATAAATAGAACTATTAGTAAAGTAAAGATCAGTAGAAGCATTTCTTTTATCTGAATAATCATTGGTTGCATTATCAATGCGAACGCGCCCTGTCACATCAAGCCAATCCAAAATTTCATATTTTAAACTAGCATTAGCCATGTAACGTTGTTTTTTCATGCCATGGTTCATCTCATTAGCCACCCAATATGGATTATTTTTCATACTGTATCCAGGATCACCCCATCCCCAGTTCTGTACATCTATCTTACGAGTTGTGTCATACGTTTTATACATCCTCACAGCTTCAAAGTTTTCGCCACGCGGGAACAGATATACGGCTGGTAGTGGATTGAAATATTCACCTTGTGCCATTAGATTAAGATCTTCTTGAATAATATAGCTAAAACCCACATCTAATGTCATTTTATCCTTCAGGAATTTTGTTGTATTTCTGAAGGTAAAATTGTAACGGTCATATTTGCTATTTTGAATGATACCAGTTGCATTAGTAGTACCTACAGACAGATAAGTTTGATTCTTTTCATTACCAACAGATAAAGAAACGTTATTCTGGATATTAGTACCAGTATTGAAAAAATCTTTTGGCTCATAAGTTCCGAAAAGAGAAGACGCTTTATCTCCCCATGAAGCAAAGGAACCTGCGCGGTTTATATAAGAATTTTGGAATTCAGGCATTATAAAAGGATTGGAAAAAGTAGAATTATTAGAAATAATAATTCGTGCCTTACCTTCTTTTCCCTTCTTTGTAGTAATTAAAATTACACCAGACGCTGCATTAGAGCCATACAAGGCCGCAGCAGCAGGTCCACTTAATACAGACATGCTTTCAATATCTTCCGGATTGATATCAGATATGCCCTCTCCTCTCGGTTGGGCTGAATATTGTCCGTTAGTGTCACCTTTATTTGTATTAAAAATAGGAACACCATCAATTACATATAAAGCATTATTGTCTGAAGATATAGATTTGGTACCACGCATAACTACACGTGTAGCCCCTCCAACACCGGATGAAGATGCATTGATATTAACACCAGCCACCTTTCCAGCCAGTGAGTTCATAAAATTGGCACTTTTTACAGTTGTCAATTCATCACCTTTTACTTCTTGCACATTATAGCTTAATGCTTTAGTTGCGCGCTTAATACCTAATGCAGTAACGACTACTTCGTCCAACACCTGCGTATCTTCTCCTAAAGTAACCTTCAAGGGTTGTGCACTAGTAAGCGTGATTGCTTGGGAG
>USSR01000293.1 GCA_900557355.1 uncultured Bacteroides sp. | reverse complement strand
CAATACCGCCTATACGTGCAGTAACTAAAGCACTGATATTAAACCCTTTCCATGAAAACTGATTGTTCCATGCCAAATTACATTTAGGGAAAACACTTCCTAATTTAATATCAGGTCGATTATTCACTGTTACTAATGTACCCGCAGGAGAAATTTCTACCATTCCATTGTCGTCCCGCTTCAAATCAGACTGTGTGTAAAGGTCACCCAGCGAACCTCCTGTTTTCAATATGAATCTGGCCTTTCCGAGTCCGCCTACATCCAGCCGATCTTTATTTATAGGCTCACCAGTCTCCGGATGTATATAGTCCTTTACCAATTCTATAATTTTGTTCTTGTTATGGCTTAATGTAAAATTACTTTGCCAGCGAAAATCTTTCTTCCATGTATGTCCGTAACCAAATGAAAGCTCTACTCCCTGGTTACGTACATATCCTGTTTGAAGGTAAATGGTAGTATATCCGGATGATACGGAAATTTTCGGATCGAACGTCTGATTAAACGTATTAGCCAAATACCATGACAAACTGAGATTAAAGTCCTTGAAAAGCCGCATATCCAAGCCTAATTCCCATGAATCGGTCCGTTCAGGTTTAAGGTCACCAATGGGATAATGTGTTTTCGGCTTCCACGTTTGAGTAGTTTCGTCATACTCAAAAGTAGGCGATGTCAAGTTACGAGGATAAGGCATACCCACCGAACTAAACGAACTGCGCACTTTCAGATAATCAACGAAAGAAGGTAGTTTCACCATTTCAGAGACGACAGCCGAAAGTCCAATTGACGGATAAAAGAAACAAGTAGAAGATGAGTTTGCCAACTGTGACGCCCAGTCATTACGTCCGGTCAGCGTAAGATAAAGCATACTCTTCCACCCTACTTCAGCACTGGCAAATATAGACTGCGTCTGTTCTTCCCATTCATCCTGACGTGCTTTTTTCTGCGTATTGTCAAGATCAAACACATTAAAAACATTGGGAATACCATTGGCACGTATCGGCCCACGATAACTCAATTCGTCATACTTATTATCTACGATGCTCGCCCCGATATTGACCACAATAGAATAATCACCCAAACGTTTATTTATATTTGCCAACGCATCAGCATACACTTGTGTTTCGTCAGGTTTAGATATAGCATAAAATCCCTGTGCACTACCTTCAGTAAGAGTAGTATTGGAACTTGCATATAATTTTTGTTCATATTTGGTACTGGAATTATCAACCCGAACACGCCCTGAAATATTCAGCCAGTCTGTAATATCATAACTTAAAGAGACAGACAGCATATAACGCTTCTTGTCATTCGTCCGTAAATTGCGATAAGCGATCCAATAAGGATTCTGCATCCGCAAGTCTCCTTCCCCTTGAGGCCAAAACATAGTTTTAATCTTACGGGCCGGATCCCAACGTTCGAACACTTTTATCAAATTAAAGTCGTCGCCACGTGGAAACAAATAAACAGGAACTATCGGATTTGAGTAAGCACCTTGATTAGTCATATTGCGGTCATTCTGAATAATATAACTTGCACCTACATCAAGCTTCATCCTGTCATTCAGAAAGTTTGTAGTGTTACGGAAGGTGAAATTAAAACGGTTGTAACGGTTGTTTGGTACAATCCCTTCCGAATTAACCGCAGCAGCAGAAAAGAAGGTCTGATTCTTATCTGTTCCCGTTGATAATGTAATGGAATTGGTATAAGTTATCCCCGTATCAAAGAAATCACGTGGTTCATAGTTTCTACGAGATGCGTCATTTAATAAAGTCCCCCAACTCAACGTAGTAGAATTACCTGCTTTTCCCGAACTGCCTGTACCATAGCGATTTTGAAAATGTGGAAGTACGAATGGTTTAGCGAATTCGGTATTACTAGACACAGAAACCTGCAATTTACCAACTTTGCCACGTTTCGTATTAATAACGATGGCTCCATTTGCCGCATTACTTCCATAAAGGGCGGCAGCTGCTGCTCCAGTCAGCACTGAGATACTTTCAATGTCATCCGGATTGATGTCGGCAATGCTCTCAGTCACTCCCTGTGAACCATTCTCCATACTACCGCCACCTCCGAAATTAAACATGGGAATACCGTCAATAACATACAATGCATTACTGCTTTGTTCTATCGACTTTGTACCACGCATCACCACCTTGCTAGCTCCACCTACTCCTGAAGAACTACTGTTTATATTAACTCCTGCGACTTTACCATTCAGGCTATTAATAAAGTTTGCATCCTTGACATTTGTCAACTGGTCGGATTTTACCTGTTGTACATTGTAACTCAGAGCCTTTTGTTCCCTCTTGATACCCAAGGCAGTTACAACTACTTCATTTAGCGCCTCTACGTTAGCAGACATTTGTATATTGTACACATTCTTATCTGCTATTTTTACATAAGACGAAATATAGCCAATATAAGTAAAGCTTAATATACTACCTATAGAAGCTTTTATGACGTACTTACCCTCCAAATCAGTAACAGTTCCATCATCAGTCCCTTCTACCCGTATATTTACTCCTATCAGTGGTTCATTTTTCTCATCAACAACCCTTCCTGTTACCTGTTTAACAACCACAGTTCCAGTCTTTGGTTGAGGAATAATATTAATATAATTTCTTTTAATTCCATAAGTAAATCCTGTTCCTTTAAGGATAATCGAGAGGGCTTTTTCCAAATCAATATTTTTCAAATTGAGATTGATAGCCGGTTTATCAATTAATTGCGAATCGTTATATCCTACTGAAAGCTTTGATTGCTTCTCCACTTCTTTCAGTGCTTCAATAACAGTTATATTTTCTTTTTGAATAGTAATTTTCATACCACCTTGGGCAAAAGCTGTAGCTTGTATTACAACCATAAATAAAAACAACACAAATCTTATCCCTTTTGCCTTCTTATCATTTTTCAATGTATAACTGTGTAACATGAATTTTAAGTATTAGTTTGCTAACTTTTTTATTCGCAACACATGTCTATCTGTTTTAATTTTCGATTTCATATCCAAGGCAGGAAGATTCCTGGCATAGATACTTTTTCACATATATCTTTATTATTAAGCAGTGCCTATCAACAAATGAAAGGCATCTGCAGTTTGTATATTCAGGTTAATTTATAAAAGACCGGAAGTGTCCTTCTCTGAAAGTCTATCACTTCCAGTCTTCAATTCATTCACATGGAGCGTCCTGATATCTTAATAATTCTTCGCATAGATAGTCGTCGTACGAGATACGGTCTTGCCTCCCCAAACTCTTGAAGCAAAGTTATTCATTAAGCTTGTTTGACCGGACTCGCGTAGATTGAACATCATAATGGCGCCATAGCCACTATAATTTGCAGCGCTACTTTGTATCACACCTGCACTTGGTCTACCATCCGTACAGTGTATTGACATCTTTGCCCATTTGCTATTCCCTAATCCGGCCGGAGTACTCCAATCCGCCCCGAAATCAGGCCACATGTAACTAATGGCATTCATTGTAGTCGCATCAAAATTTGTATAACCACCAAAACTGAATACTGTAATCAGTTTATCAGGCAACAACTGACGCACTCTTTTTACAAGATTTCCAAAAATCGTAGTACTTGGTGAAGGTAAATTAGAAGGTGCCTTCCAATAGTCTGCATATTCATCATCAAAATCCACACCATCTAAATTGTATTGCTTAACACAAGCGGCAATCTGTTGTGCAAAACTTTCAATCATAGCCGGTGTCAAGTTACAGAACCCCACTCCGGTGTGATCACCCAACAGCCCTAAAGAGACTCTGATACCTTTCTGTTGTAAAGGAGCGATAAGCGTACCGGCATTGGTCAATATATGAGACTGATTATTGTTATGATACAATTGAACAGTACTAGCCGCACCCCGAATATTAGAAGCAAACAGAATCACATTATCAATCACCTGCTCTTGCGGATCCGTACCTGTAAAATAGTACTCTCCTGCATTTAGAGGATTTACATCATTAGTTTCAATATAAGTAGTCAACTTCGGCATCTTGTCGCTGACGCCGCAAGTAGTTGGCGAAATACCTTGTTGTTGTGCCTCTCCCATGTAGTCATCACTACTGCAACTTATGATCAAAGTTCCTGCCACCATTGCTACAACGAGTAACAAGAAGTATTTCAAATTTTTCATATAGTATTACTTTTTATATGGTTACTATTTTGCTTAGGTAATGCGTTCTAAAAGCTTAATAATTCCTCCTTTCTCCGTTTTAGTTATTCGACATACCTTCCACCGCTTTAACTTTCTAATATCAAAATTATTTCTGCATAATATAGCATTTATCATGTTCTATCTTAAAACATAAATCTCCTGCTACATCAACAATAACATCCATAACTTCAGACAAAGGTGGATTATCTTTAAACCTGAAACTATAACGATCATTCTTTAAGCTATGCTGATTATAAAAGAACTTACAATCGTACTTACGTTCCAATATCGTTATAATCTCCGTTATAGTCTTTCGATTAAATACCAACTCACCTTTTTGCCATGCTGTCACATCTTTCATATCAGGATAAGTCAGAGTATCTTGACGGCTCTTCCTATTATACACCAATTGTTCATTTGGCTTAAGCAACTTCTTTTTGCCCAAGTCGTCAAATTCCACAAGAACACTCCCTGTTATTAGAGTTGTAAAAACATTATTATCTTCAGTATATGCGGATACATTAAACTCGGTTCCCAAAGCTGTTATTTGAAAATCATTGGTTTTGACAATAAACGGTTTGTTTTTATTAGCTTTTACTTTAAAATTAGCTTCGCCAATTAGAAAAACACTACGGTACTTTCCTGTAAATTGTTCGGGATATAATAACATACTCCTCGAATTCATGCTTACCCGACTTCCGTCAGGCAAAAAAAATGTCTTCATCTGAGTGCCCGATATGCATTGCTGAGTTATTCCTGAATCGTCTTTTTCTGCCTTACAAAGCAGATATCCTAAAGATATAGATACTATTAATAATATAACAGCTACCGATTGCCACAATCGCATAAACAGTTTTTTATCGGACTTTTGTTGAGGTTGAACATGTGTAAGATTGTTATCTAACTTCCAACGTTCCAGTGATTTCTCCAGGTCGAATACTTTTCCTTTTTTTCTTGCTTCTAGATAAAGCTCCTGTAATGCTTCATCCTTTTCTTTTTCATATTCATTATCAACCAACCACCTGTAAAACATTTGATTTGTTTGTTCCGAATAATTATGTCGGGCAAAAAGGGATAATATTTTCTGAAAATAATTCTTCATGTTATCATTATATTAGATTTTGAAATTTCATATATAACGATTGAAACATTCCAGCTACTTAAAGAAAATACAGGAAAAATAAAATTAAAATGATTCTCTTTAAAACTTGAAGCGACAAATATATCTGATGCTCTATTGTACGAACAGAAAGATGTAAGGATAATGCAATCTCCTGATTGCTCATATTATTGAAACGGCTCATCTCAAAAATCCTTCTGCGACGTTCAGGAAAGTTTTCAAGAGCCATTCTTATTATTAGTTGCATTTCTTTATAATAAAGCGAATTTAACGGATCTGAGAAGCCTAACAAATCCTTAATTGTACTTTTCTTTATTTGTTCCTCCCGATAATCATTTTCCAGTCTTTTGTGCTTGATAAAATCAAATGCAACATTTTTTGCCATAGCGTATATATACCCTTCTTTTCCATCATTATTTTGCCACGTCTCAAAATTAGTCCATAATTTGGTAAATACATCTTGAGCCAAATCTTCCGCATCTGCTTCCGATTTAAGAAACATATTGATAAAAAACTTCACTGAAGAGAAATGAGCTCTAAATATCATTTCAAACTGTTCTACTAAACAATGGTCTTGATTCATATAAGGTTACACTTTTGTTTGTGTTACCTTACAAAGATAGAGTAACTTATCTAGAATTGAAAGTAATAATGGTTTTATTTTTAATAAAACATTACCATATCGTTACAATTAAATTCTAATCCCTAAATCCAACTCAAAAATAAAATAACTTCTACTTTTTTAGACATTCTTTTGAGAAACAACTTAAAAATTCTAGCATACTCGTCTATCACGAACACTTTTTTCGATTAATTAAAAACTACATACGTACCATTATGAGAACAAATATTTGCCGAAAGGTTGGACTATTTGTTCTTTGGATGATTTAGCTACTTTTGGGGGAGGAAAAACGCCCTCAATGGATAACAGAAAGTATTGGAATAATGCTAAGCATCTATGGATAACATCAAAAGACATGAAGTTTGCTCATATAGCAGATTCCTTGTTGAAAATTTCCGATGCAGCATTAGATCAAATGACAATTTACGGTAAAGGCACATTATTAATAGTGACAAGAAGTGGAATATTACGTCATACATTCCCCATTGCAATTTTAGATACAGAAGCGACCGTTAATCAAGATGTAAAGGCGATTTCATGTGTTTTATCACATATTCACACATACTTGTATTATGTGATAAAAGCTCAAGAGCAGGTGATTCTTAAAGATTATCATAAAGATGGTACTACCGTTGATAGTATAGATTTTGATAAATTTAAGAAGTTGATAGTACCATTACCTCCATTATCTGAACAATACCGTATCGTAGAAGAGATTGAACATTGGTTTGCTTTGATTGACCAAATAGAGCAAGGAAAAACCGATTTACAGACAACTATCAAGCAAATTAAGGGTAAAATCCTTGACCTCGCCATTCACGGCAAACTCGTGCCTCAAGACCCGAATGACGAATCTGCCATTGAACTGTTGAAGCGCATAAATCCCGACTTCACACCTTGTGATAACAGACATAGTGGGAAGTTGCCTTATGAAATACCTAAGACATGGGTATGGTGTAGCCATAATTCTATCTTAGATATATCTGGAGGATCACAACCTGCAAAGAGTTATTTTGAAACTATACTTAAACCAAATTACATTAGACTTTATCAGATTAGAGATTATGGAGAGTCTCCTGTACCTGTTTATATCCCAATTAATCTTGCTTCAAAACAAACCAAAAAAGGAGATATATTATTAGCACGTTATGGTGGTTCTTTAGGAAAAGTGTTTTATGCTGAACAAGGGGCTTATAATGTGGCAATGGCAAAAGTTATCTTTAAATTTGAAAATCTCATATACAAGGAGTTTGCATACTATTATTATTTATCTGACCTATATCAAGGAAAACTAAAAGAAATTTCAAGGACGGCCCAAACAGGATTTAATATTACAGACTTTAATGATATGTATTTTCCACTCCCCCCTATCAACGAGCAACAACGCATCGTTCAAAAGATGGAAGAACTTTTTTCATCCCTTGATGATATTCAAAAAAACTTAGAAGTGTAATTAATTACACTTCTAAGAATAGATAAAATTTACCAATTTACTACTTTGTCCACAATTTTTTGCTGTTCACTGGCTGTTCGACGAAGATAGATACGAGTAGTTTCAATACTTTCATGTCCCATAAGGTCGGCAAGTAGGGCAAGGTCATTGAATCGGTCAAGGAAGTTCTTGGCAAAACGATGACGGAATGAATGAGGATAAACCACTTCCTTATTCATTCCGTATTTTTCCGCAAAATGTTTCAGTTGTTGGGCTATGCCACGTGTTGTAATACGTTCTCCAAATCGGTTTAAGAATATATAGCCGGAAATAAGGCCTTTTTCTTTGAGCCATTTCGTAGCTTCTGTACGCAAATTTTTCGGAATATATAAACGACGTATTTTTCCACCTTTACTGTAAAGATCAAGATGACCAACATGTACATGCTCAGCTTTGATGTGAAGCAATTCACTGACACGTGCGCCTGTGGCAGCCATAAACCATACGATAAAATACCACTCATTATAACCATCGGTTTTTAAGCGTGTTTTTAGAAATTTGTAGTCTGCATCGCTAATGACGTTTTCCAAAAAGTTCTTCTGCTGCACTTTGACGAACTTTACCTTCAGTTTTTCCTGTTTTGTAAATTCCAAATACTTGTTGATACCTTGCAATCGTAGATTTACCGTCTGCGGTTTGAAGTTCTCCACCAGATACCC
>USSR01000292.1 GCA_900557355.1 uncultured Bacteroides sp. | reverse complement strand
CACGTTTTTTAAAAAGCCGTTTGAGTCTGACCGCCGATTTCTATATCAAGACAACTAAAGATTGGCTGGTGGAAGCTCCTATTCTGGCTACGGCAGGAACGGGTGCACCTTTTATCAACGGCGGCGATGTGAAGAATACAGGTTTTGAACTGGCTTTAACCTGGAATGACCAAGCAGGTAAAGATTTCAATTATAATATTGGTGTGAACGGTGCATATAACAAGAATAAGGTAGGGAATATTCCTACTGAAGATGGTATCATTCACGGCAAAATCAATATGTTGTATGATAATACACCGGAGTTCTACCGTGCACAGAATGGTCATGCTATCGGTTACTTCTGGGGATACGAAACTGCCGGTATCTTTCAGAATAAAGAACAGATTGCTAACTGGAATGCCGATGGGAAGCATGGCATCCTGCAGGCCGACGCACAAGCGGGTGACGTTATCTACGTAGACCAGAATCAGGATGGAATTATCGACGATAATGATAAGGTGGATTTGGGCAATGGCACTCCCGATTTTACCTACGGATTCAATGTCGGATTTAACTACAAGAACTTTGATTTCTCATTGGTTGCTTATGGAGCCGCTGGCAATCAGATTGTACAATCGTACCGTAATCATGCCAATAGTAAGGCTAACTATACGACTGCCATCCTGAACCGCTGGACTGGAGAAGGAACCTCTAACCGGATGCCTCGTGTGACGGATACTAATATCAACTGGCAGTTCTCTGATCTTTATCTGCAAGATGGTGATTACCTGCGTATTAGTAACATTACCTTGGGTTACGACTTTGCCAAGCTGATTAAACTCAAAGCTATCAGTCAGGCCCGTTTGTATATTCAGGTACAGAATGCGTTTACTTTCACCAAATATGATGGCATGGATCCTGAAATTGGTTACGGAACCTCCGACTGGGTATCGGGTATCGACCTGGGGTATTATCCTCGTCCGCGTACATTCCTCGCTGGTGTCAATCTGAAGTTCTAATTTATATAACCTTAAAAAAAACAGAGAATATGCATAATATGAAATTATATATAGTGGGAATAGGACTAGCCGTGATGTCACTTACGGGATGTACGGCAGGCTTTCTGGATGTGGAATCAAAGAGAGAATCTACTACCGGTAACTTCTACCGGACTGAGAGTGATGCGTGGCGAGCATTGATAGGGTGTTATGATGGCTGGCAGTGTACTACGTCGAGTCAGGCATGTGCTTTTTATTTTGCTTCGCAAATCATGGCGGACGAGTGCTTTGCCGGTATGGGAAATACTGACGCCCGTAACTATCAGGTGATAGATCGCTTCGATGCCACGCAATCTCCTTCCGATATGAACTTGCTGGAAACGGAGTGGACCAACTATTATGCGGCAGTGTATCGATGCAATGAACTTCTGGCGCATGAAGGTCAGATATCTTGGACAAGTGACCAGACGAGAAATACTTATATGGGTGAATGTCGTGCCTTACGTGCCTTGTGTTATTTCGATATGGTCCGCCTTTGGGAAAATATTCCCTTATTCACTGAACCTGTGAACGAGAACCGTGCACAGGCCAACCCGGAAGAGGTGTACAATCTTATCTTCAGCGATCTTAAGTTTGCTGCGGATAATATTCCGACAGGTGCATACCCTAAAAGTGCAGCTGCTTCGAACGACGGTCATATAACCAAGTTTGCTGCTGAAGCGCTGTTAGCTCGCGTTTACTTGTTTTATACAGGCTATTACGGCAAAGAACCGCAGGTAGAAGGTGTCACCAAAGCTTCGGTATTGCAGGGATTGGAAGATTTTATCTCTGTAGCGGAAACTGAAGGTTACGGGCTAGTTGAAGAATTCAAAAACTTGTGGCCGGCTGCTTCCACTTCATGGAGCCGAAATGCGGCGACAGGTGATTATACACAGACTACAACCTATGCCGGAAAAGGTAATAAGGAGGTGGTATTGGCACAGAAATTTAATTATACTCAAGATTATGACGGAAATAATGATGGAAACCGCTGGCTGGTCTATATGGGAATACGTAGTTATTTGAATCATGCTCCTTACGGAAAAGGATGGGGGGGATGTACGGTCAATCCCAAAATGTGGACTGTCTATGGTGCAGGTGATGCACGTCGTGAAGCTTCTATCATCAATCTGGATAGTGAAGGTATCGCCGATGATTCGGAATATGCAAAATCATATGCTGACCAACGTGAATACACCGGATATACGGTAAAGAAATATACTCCGATGTCGAAATGGGTCAAAGATGAAAAGTCCGGTGCATGGTCGCTTGTTGATGAAGTTTCCGGTTTAGGCAAAGGCGATTTCCAGATTTCACAATATCAGGATTTCATTGTGATGCGCTATGCTGATGTGTTGTTGATGGCTGCTGAATTAGGAAGTCCGAATGCACAGGCATATCTCAATCAGGTACGCCAGCGTGCTTATACGGTGAATGATGGTAAGGGAAACTTGTCGGTTTCAGGTGATTATCGGGAAGTTGCGGTCACAAAAGAAAATATAATAAAGGAGCGTATGCTGGAGTTTGCTTTTGAGGGACAGCGTTACTGGGATCTGCTGCGTCAGGGTGTGGATTATGCCGCTTCGCAGATTGCAGGCACTACGTCGGTTGTCAGCGGGGGAAATCCTGAGGATGTAAGCATTACAGCTTCGAATATTACCGGTAAGCGAGGTTTTTCTCAGATTCCGAATAATCAGATTACACTTTCGAATGGCGTTTTGAAACAGAACGTAGGTTGGTATTAAAAAATGGAAGTTATGAATAAGATTGTATCAAAGTTATATATAGCATTGCTGGCAACGCTTGTCACATTGTTGTCGGCATGTACTCCCGAAACTTATGAATTGGGAAGCCAGGATATCGTTTCGGATGATCTGGCTGAAGGAATTGCTTTTTCGATCACGCATGATGCGGTGAATCCGAATATTGTTTATCTGAAAAGTCTGATGCCTTCAAATTATCAGGTATGTTGGGAACATCCGCAAGGACGGAGTCAGAGTGCGGAAGTTAAGTTGCAGATGCCGTTTGAGGGAGAGTATAGCGTGAAGTTCGGTGTACAGACACGAGCCGGAATTGTGTATGGTCCCGCGGCAAAGTTTTCCATCGACAGCTTCTGTGCTGAATTTGTGAATGATGCTTTATGGACTTATTTGTCGGGAGGAGTCAACAATGAGAAGGTTTGGATTTTCGATAACGGCTCGTATGGCTTTGCTGCGGGTGAAGTGACTTATGCTGATCCGAGCACGACCGTAGAGTGGAACAACTGGAGTGCCAACTGGGATCCGGGCGTCGGTCATTCGGGAGATGATGCCATCTGGGAGAGTACGATGACTTTCGGTCTGACTGGCGGAGCGAATGTGACAGTTTATAATTCTTCTTCACAGAGCACAACCGTAGGTACATTTATGCTCAATGTGGACGATCATACCATCACGTTTACTGACTGTGAACTGTTGCACACGCCTTCATGGTCGGACAGAAGTACGAATTGGAACCGGAATCTGAAGTTGCTCGAACTGGATGAAAATCATCTGAGAATCGGGGTGATGCGTGACAATAGTGAAGGACCCTGGTGGTTGATATGGAACTTTGTTTCGAAAGAATATGCCGACAATTATGTGCCTGAAGATAAACCCGATCCGGAACCGGCATTGCCTGACGGATGGGAAGACATGGTATCAGAAGTCGTGACCACCGAGATCAAATGGACGATGTCGCCTGATGTTCCGTTCGACTGGGCAAATCTGGATGGTAGCCTGATGAATAACTTTACGGCCGGTAACTATCCTGATTGGGCAGCTCCGGTCAGCGGATTGGAGAAACTTGCTTTGACTTTGAATTCAAGTACGATGACATATTCCCTTATTTTGCCCGATGGTACTTCTTCGGATGGAACCTACAGTTTGGATAAAAAAGGTGTTTACACCTTCAGCTCACCTTTGCCTGCCTATCACATCGGAGGTGGTGATATTATGTTTGGAGCTGATGCTAACAACCAACTCCGTATCTTAAGTATTGAGAGTGTAGGAGGATCGGTGATGGGTATGTGGCTTGGTGCACGC
Source organism: uncultured Bacteroides sp. (assembly GCA_900557355.1). Taxonomy (GTDB): domain Bacteria; phylum Bacteroidota; class Bacteroidia; order Bacteroidales; family Bacteroidaceae; genus Bacteroides. The sequence continues at coordinate 3,988 of USSR01000292.1, read as the reverse complement.
AGCTCTGAAAAGGATGAATACCAGGCTTATCATTTTGTGCCCAATGCCGGGGGAAGCACAGAACCGGAGGCAACCACTATTACTGTTGACAACAATAAATTGGTGTGGGGACATCTGGAGAACGATAAGAATAATTTCCGTATCGAACTGTACAATCAATATGGTCAGACAGCGTCTGCATCTCCGGTTGATCCGGCAAGCATTGTGTTCGACTATTCAATGGAACTGACTTTCACTATTAGCGGACTGAGTGGCGATGCGGCCACCAAGGAATATAATGCAGGTCTGATGTGTACGGCAAGTGGTTGGTGGCCTAGTTATTCGGGCACGAGTGATGTAAAAGTGAAAGGCAACGGTACTTATACTATCAACATTAAACCAGAAGCGGCATATAACGGTGTAATCGTATTTGTGATTGATATCATTGATATGTTCAGTGACATTGCAGAACCGGATAAAGTGAACGTTACTATAGATACTTTAAGAATCTTGTAATTGAATGAGTATGAATAAGATTTGTAGCCTTTGGACTTATTATATTTTCTGTTTGGCAGGTGTTTTGCTTATTTCCTGTACAGAAGATGAAGTAGCGGGAACTCCTTTCATCACAGTCTCAAAGCAAGAACTGACTTTCGGTAAGAGTGGAAGCGAGACTTTACTCTATATACAATCAAATGTGTCTTATGAAGTAGTGTCGGATTCGCCGGAGTGGTGCAGCATCACCCGGCAGGAATCGGACTCAAAAAAGACTGGCAAGTATTTGGTTAGTGTAACTGCTAATCCTGATACGGAATCCCGTTCGACTACGATTAAGGTGACAGGAAGTGAAATGAATGAGGTGGTACAGGTGAATCAGCTTGCTAGTGACCTTTTAGTGGGGGAAACACACGAAGTGACAGTTGCCGGTGAAGGAGAAAACTTTTCTATTAAGATGCAGGCATCCGGAGATTATGAGATAACGATCGATGCCGGATGGCTTCATCATAACTCCTCACGTGCTCTGACTGAAAAGGTGGAGACATTTACCGCCGATCCCAACGTTGGTAATGAAGTTCGTACAGCCGTCATCACATTCATGCTGAATGACCTTATAGAATCGGTTACCGTGATTCAAAATGTTTCTTCGATACCGGAAGCAGATATGACAGGCGTGGAGAAGAATGCGATGGAATTGATGAAAGAAATTGCGATTGGATGGAATCTGGGTAATTCGCTGGAAGCTACCGGTGGAGAAACCGCTTGGGGAAATCCGGCTACTACCAAAGCCATGATTACCAAAATAAAGGAACTTGGATTTAGTGCGGTACGCATTCCTTGTGCTTGGAATGATTATCTGGCAAGTGATGGAAGCTATGAGATACAGGCGTCGTGGCTCAACCGTGTGAAAGAAGTAGTAGACTATTGTGTGGATAACGAACTGTATGTTATTCTTAATATCCATTGGGATGGTGGGTGGTTGGAGAATGATATTCCAAACGGCTATAATAAAGCTGTAGACCAAAAGCAACGGGCTTTGTGGCAGCAGATTGCCACTTTCTTTAGAAATTGTGACGAGCGTCTGATTTTTGCTGGCTGCAACGAACCGAATGTTGAGGATGCCGATGATATGGCAGTACTGCTACAGTATGAACAGACATTTGTAGATGCTGTTCGCGCTACGGGAGGGAAAAATGTGTATCGTAATCTCATAGTACAGGGACCTGCTACGGATATTGACAAGACTATCCAATGGATGGACCGGTTACCCGAAGACCCGACGGACGGGCGTATGATTGTTGAAGTGCATTATTACAGTTCGTGGCAATTCTGCGGAATGGAGAAAGACGAGAGTTGGGGAAAGGCTTTCTATTTCTGGGGAGAAGAGAATCGCGGGTATGCTGTTGGCAATTACGAAGGTCGTTGGGACAATATTGGCGGAGAGGAATACATGAAAGCTCAATTTCAGAAGCTGAAGACCCGGTTTGTAGAACAGAATATTCCGGTACTCATCGGTGAGTTTGCGGCTATCCGTCGTCAATTGTCGGATGAAAAAGCCCAAAGAGGACATGACTTGTCGCGTGCGGCGTTCGACAGATGTGTAGTACGCCAGGCGCGTGCTCATGGACTGGTTCCATTCTATTGGGATCGTGGGGACGGTGTTTTGAATCGCAATACGTTGGACATTTATGACAATTTGGAGTATAACGGTCTGATAGAGGGACTCGCGACAGAATAGTCTGGATTAGAGTTGCTCTGTTGTTTCTATTGAGTATCAATAAACCATAAAGACGGTCTGTACGGGAATTTCCGTTTAGACTGTCTTTTTCTTGACGAGTTGCTTGATTCTGTCAAATAATCCGTAGGCTCTTTTTCTTGGCTGTTTGATAATATTTTATTTTCTTTGTACAAATCTGAAAAACATGATAAGAAAGAGCCTTTTATTGTTAGCTTTACTTTTCACTTCATGGATTGTGTCTGCACAATCCTATCTGTTCAAGCATCTGGAAGTATCGGACGGATTGTCTAATAATTCTGTAAATACTATTTATAAGGATCGTGACGGGTTCATGTGGTTTGGCACGACTGCCGGATTGAACCGCTATGATGGATATACTTTTAAGGTTTACCAGCATGCCGAGGACGAGCTGGGATCTTTGCCGGATAATTATATCACTGATATTGTAGAAATGCCTGATGGACGGTTTTGGATAAATACTGCCCGGGGATATGTATTGTTTGACAAGGAACGGGATTGCTTCATCACTGATGTTACCGGATTTATGAAGAATCTCGAATCATGGGGAGTTCCGGAACAGGTTTTTGTAGACCGGGAAGGGAATACCTGGCTTAGTGTGGCAGGTGAGGGATGTTACTGTTACAAGGAAGGCGGAAAAAGACTTTTCTTCTCGTACATGGAACATTCGTTACCGGAATATGGAGTGACACAAATGGCGGAATGCAGTGACGGGATCTTGTTGATTTATAATACAGGACTACTTGTTTGCCTGGATCGTTCCACATTAGCAGTAAAATGGCAGTCTGATGAAATCAAAAAATATATTCCGGAAGGAAAGAAGATAGAGCTTTCGCTCTTTGTAGACAGAGACAATTGTATCTGGGCATATAGTCTTATGGGAATCTGGGTGTATGACTGCGGAACAAAAAGTTGGCGGACAGACTTGACTGGTATTTGGTCGTCACGTCCGGACGTAATCATTCATACGGTGGCACAGGATATAGAAGGCAGAATCTGGGTTGGAAAGGATTATGATGGTATAGATGTGCTTGAGAAAGAAACTGGAAAAGTGACTTCTCTTGTTGCCCATGATGACAATGGACGGAGTTTGCCTCATAATACAATTTATGACTTATACGCTGATAGAGATGGTATCATGTGGGTGGGAACTTATAAGAAAGGAGTATCTTATTATAGTGAAAGTATCTTCAAGTTCAATATGTATGAATGGGGAGATATTACCTGCATAGAGCAGGCAGATGAAAATAAATTGTGGTTGGGAACGAATGACCATGGGATTCTTTTGTGGAACCGTTTTACAGGAAAGGCGGAACCTTTCTGGAGAGATGCCGAAGGACAGTTGCCGAATCCGGTTGTGTCTATGCTAAAGTCAAAAGACGGCAAACTATGGGTTGGAACATTTAATGGAGGGCTGTATTGTATGAATGGTTCCCAGGTACGTTCTTATAAGGAGGGTGTCGGAAATGCTCTGGCAAGTAATAATGTCTGGGCATTGGTGGAAGATGATAAGGGGAGAATCTGGATTGCTTCCTTAGGAGGTGGTTTACAATGTTTGGAACCGTCGTCCGGTACCTTTGAGACTTATACGAGTAATAACTCGGCTCTGCTGGAAAATAATGTTACCTCTTTGTGTTGGGGAGATGATAATACATTATTTTTCGGAACTGCTAATCAGGGAGTAGGCATGATGGATATGCGTACTCGTGAAATAAAAAAAGTTCAAGGTCAGAGCGGTAGCATGAAAATGTCGAC
>USSR01000291.1 GCA_900557355.1 uncultured Bacteroides sp. | reverse complement strand
CACTTCAGCCCCGCAGGGCTGAACAGGCTAAGGTGGAAGCCGGTAAGAAGAAAATCGAATGGGGCTCTCAGATACGAAGCTACGTATTCGACGACCGTCGTGTAAAAGACCACCGTACTAACTTCCAGACTTCGGATGTCAATGGAGTGATGGATGGCAAGATAGACGGTTTCATCAAGGCGTATCTGATGGAGTTTGCAGGACAAGGAGAATAAATCAAAACTCTGCTATACAGTAAATGGGTATCACCTGATGAAGGAAAGGTGATACCCATTCTTTTTTTAAGTGAATCATATTTGATAGGTAGGGAGAAGATATTAAGTTGATATGAATAAATTTTCTCTTTTATTTTGGAAACTTCCCGAATTTCATGTTACTTTGTTATCAGTTGAACTTTAATACTAAAAGCACATTATGGGAAAGAATAAGAAAAAGGTTATGCATAGCCGTAAAGAAGAAGAACAAGCTAAGAAAGTGTTGTTGATTATTGGTGTATCTGCATTGATATTGGTGCTGGTAATGCTGATAGGATACTCTTTCTTGGGGAAATAAGAAATAGATGTCACAAGAAATAGAACGGAAATTCCTCGTGACGGGGGATTATAAATCGAGGGCGTATGAACAAAGCCGTATTGTGCAAGGTTATATCAGTAGCGCAAGGGGCCGAACCGTACGGGTACGTATCCGTAGCGGAAAGGGATACCTTACGATAAAAGGTGCTTCCGATGCCTCAGGCCTCAGCCGTTATGAGTGGGAAAAAGAAATTCCACTGAATGAAGCGGAGGAGCTGATGAAGCTCTGTGAACCGGGAGTTATAGATAAGACCCGTTATCTGGTACGGAGCGGGCGGCATACGTTTGAGGTGGATGAGTTCTACGGTGAGAACGAAGGGCTGGTAGTTGCTGAAGTAGAATTGGCTTCGGAAGACGAGGCTTTCGAGAAACCGGACTTCATAGGTGAGGAGGTGACGGGTGATATTCGTTACTATAACTCACAATTGAGGAAGTGTCCCTATACGACTTGGTGAAGTGTAACAGCCTGTCGACAGGAAGTTAATACCTTGTCCGCAAGAAGTTAAGTTCTTGTCAACAGAAAGTTAACTCTTTGCAACCGGCTGCTAATCAGGTATATTTAGAGTAGGAAATGGAGAAACTTTATGAATATCTGCCGAGAGAATTGGTAACTTTTGTACTGGTAACCTTATTCTCTTTATTGATAGGTCTTTCACAGCGGAAAATCAGTTTGAAGCGTGAAGGTGAAACTACCTTGTTCGGTACGGACCGTACGTTCACTTTTATAGGTATTCTGGGTTATTTGCTTTATATTCTCGATCCGGTGGAATATCGCTTGTTTATGGGTGGGGGAGCGATATTAGGTCTGCTGCTCGGGCTGAATTATTACGTCAAGCAATCTCAATTCCATGTATTCGGAGTTACTACCATTATTATTGCACTGATCACTTATTGTATTGCTCCCATTGTGGACACGCAACCTTCTTGGTTTTATGTGATGGTGGTGGTGACGGTATTGCTTTTTACAGAATTGAAGCATACCTTTACGGAACTTGCGCAGCGTATGAAGAATGACGAAATGATCACTCTAGCCAAGTTCCTTGCCATCAGTGGTATTATCTTACCCATGTTGCCCAACGAAAATCTGATACCGGATATAAATCTCACTCCTTATACCGTCTGGCTGGCTACGGTGGTGGTATCCGGCATCTCTTATTTGTCTTACTTGCTGAGGCGGTATGTTTTCCATGAATCCGGTATTCTGGTATCCGGTATCATCGGTGGTTTATATAGTAGCACGGCAACCATTTCCGTGCTGGCACGCAAGAGCCGTAAGGCGCCTGCGCAGGAAGCGCCGGAATATGCAGCAGCCATGTTGTTGGCTGTAAGTATGATGTTTCTCCGTTTCCTTATATTAATAGGTATATTCAGTAAGGAAATTCTTGCCGCTATCTATCCATATTTGCTGATTATGTCTTTAGTGACAGCCGGAGTAGCCTGGTATCTGCATCGGAAACGTAAACAAGTTCCGTCAACAGATGAAGAGGCTGAAGAAGAAGATAGCAGCAACCCGTTGGAATTTAAGGTTGCACTTATTTTTGCCGTTCTGTTTGTGATATTCACTATTGTGACGCATTACACTTTACTTTATACGGGTACTGGTGGATTGAATGTGCTATCGTTTATTGCCGGGCTGAGTGATATTACTCCGTTTATTTTGAATTTATTGCAAGGTTCGGGAGTTGCTGTTATGGTGGTGACGGCTTGCTGTATGCAGGCTATTGTGAGCAATATTGCCGTAAATATGTGCTATGCGTTGTTTTTTGCAGGTGGGAAGAGTCCGTTGCGCCGGTGGGTATTGCGTGGGTTTGGTGGTGTGATTGCAATCAATGTCTGTTTGCTTCTTTTCTTCTATTTGCTATAGATTTTATCAGGATACTTACAAGAATTCTCTATTATCCCCTCTTCTTTGTGCTTTTTTAACTCCGAAATTCTCGTAGATAAAGAAAAAGAGCCTATTTTTGCTGCATCCATGTGACAAAATGACTACATTATACGTCTAATACAAAAACAGTCAACTAAATATTCATCAAACAAACAAAAACAGAAATGAAAATTAAATGCTCTTTGCTGCTCATTATGTTGGTGGTATCCTCATTAGTAGCGGCACAGAATGCGGCGCCTACGTTCCAGATTAAAGGAGTCTTGCTCGACTCGCTGACGCAGGAGGGAGAACCTTACGCCACAATCAAAATCGTAAAAAAAGAAGCTCCTGCGAATGCTTTGAAAATGCTGGTTACGGACATGAAAGGTAAGTTTCAGGAGAAAGTGCCTGGAACAGGTAATTTTGTGATGACGATTTCTTCCATTGGTAGAAACACGATTGTGAAAGATTTCACAGTGAAAGCCGGAGAGAAACTTGTTGATTTCGGAACATTGTACATTACGGATGCTTCCAATGAATTGGGACAAGTAGAAGTGGTAGCCCAAAAACCACTGGTGAAAGCCGATATCGATAAAATAGAATATAATGTGCAGGATGATCCTGACTCAAAATCCAATTCTGTATTGGAGATGCTTCGTAAAGTACCCTTGGTTACGGTAGACGGTGAAGACAACATCAAGGTGAACGGTAGTAGTAGCTTTAAGGTATATGTGAATGGTAAACCTAACAATATGATGAGTAACAATCCGACAGAAGTACTGAAAAGTATGCCTGCCAACTCTATTAAGCATATTGAGGTAATTACGAACCCTGGTCCTAAGTATGATGCCGAAGGTGTGGGTGGTATCCTGAATATCGTTACTGTAGGTAGCGGATTGGAAGGTTATACAGCTACATTCAGTGGAAATGTTAGTAACATGGGAGCCGGAGGCGGTTTGTTCGGTACTGTGAAGAGTGGTAAACTGACGGTGAGTGCACGCTACAATTATAATTATAATGACCGTCCACGTAGTTATTCCGGTGGAAATCGCCGTACGGTAGGTGATGTTACTGAAGGCTCTTCAGACCTGGACTACGACGGTAGCAGCAAGGGACATGGTAATTTCCAGTCAGGTAGCATGGAAGCCAGTTATGAAATTGATACCTTGCGTCTGGTTTCTATGTCATTCGGACTCTGGGGCGGTGGAAACAATAGTACCAGTATCAACAATACTCTGGCTACTGCACCCGGTACAAGTAATGAGCTATATCGCTATGTCTCAGACGGCAGGAGCAAGAGCTCATGGTATTCTATCGACGGTGGCGTTGACTATCAACGTATGTTCCATGTGAAAGACCGTATGTTTACCTTATCTTATAAGATTAATACCAGCCCGCAGACCTCGGATTCATACTCCACTTATAATGACATGCATGCCGCTACTGATTGGGAAGACTTCCTGAAGCGTTTGTATGACCTGAATAACGATGGTTCTCAGAATACTACGGAGCATACTTTTCAGGCTGACTATACAACGCCTATCGGCAAGATACATACACTGGAAGCCGGAGCTAAATATATTCTCCGTGACAATTCTTCGGAAGACGACCGTTATGAACGTCAAATAGGGACTACGGGAGACTATGTACTGGATGAAGAGCATAGCTCGCATTATAAACATCAGAACGACATTCTGGCTGCATATATGGGTTATGGGCTGAGGGTGAAGAAGATCTCCGGAAGACTGGGTGTGCGCTATGAACATACCAAGCAGGAAGTGAAATACTTGTTGGGCAGAGGTGATGACTTCAATAAGAACTTTGACGATGTGGTACCTTCTGCAAGTATCGGCTATAAGTTGACGGATATGTCTAACCTGCGTTTCGGCTATAATATGCGTATTTACCGTCCGGGTATCTGGTATCTGAATCCTTATCTGAATGATAGCAATCCTACTAATATCAGTCAGGGTAACTCTCACCTCGACAGTGAAAAGAGTCATTCATTCAATCTGAGTTACAGTAACTTTACTCAGAAGTTCAACATCAATCTTTCAGCACGTTACAGCTTTACTAACAATAGTATTGAACAAGTAACCGAGCAGGTGAAGGATACGGAAATCGAAGGTTTGCAGAATCCTACTGGTAAAGAGGTACTTTATTCTACTTACCAGAATATTGGTAAGAGTAGAAATGCCAGTCTGAGTGGTTATGTAAACTGGAATGCTACTTCCAATACTCGTATTTATGCTAACCTTTACGGAAACTATACTTATATGGAAGGTGCCAATGGACTGAAGAATGACGGTTGGAATCTGTTTGCCTATGGTGGTGCTCAGCAATCTTTGCCCCATGACTGGCGTATCAGTTTGAATATTTATGGTCAGACACCTTGGATCATGCTGCAAGGAAAGGGTAGCAGCTTCTTTGACTATGGATTGAGTGTGAACAAGTCATTCCTGAATAAGCGTTTGACATTGTCAGCATTTGCCAGCAACTTCTTTAAGAAGTACACAAGTCCTACTTCAAGTATAGAAGGTGTAGGATTTACCCAGGACAGCTGGAATCGGTATACTCGTCAGCGCTTTGGTGTAAGCGTTAGCTATCGTATCGGTGAATTGAAAGCCAGCGTGAAGAAAGCTGCACGCACCATCAGTAATGATGATGTGAAAAGTGGCGGCGGCGAAGGCGGTGGCGGTGGAGAATAATCCATTACTGGCATATTAAACAGATTAAAAAAAGGGAGCTTAATTGAAGTGCCCCCCAAAAGTTTTTTGTTTAACTTTTGAGGGGCATTCTTTATGGCAACCTCTTCTTTTTATCAGTTATCTGATAAGTGGATATTCCAGACACATAATTGTTCCATCCATCGTCATCACAATTACCCTTCCTTTCCCTGCATTGATCAGAGAAGTGATTGCCGAATGAGAAATTTTATGAGACCACGCAATTCCGCTTCCATCTGTCTTCACAGCATGGAGCACGCCAAATTCGGTAGGAATAAAGACTAATTGTCTGGTCGTTTCCATTCGGGTGGGAATGAAATTACCCTTGTATGGCATCGAAGTACTCCAAAGTGTGGTGTACTTCCCGTGAGAGATATCTACGGCAGTTATGTTATCCTTAATCCCTTTCACATACATTGTTTTTCCGTCCGGTGAGAATCCGAGGGACTCCCGCCCTTTTGCTTTGTCGGAAGCCCAAAGAATTTCTCCATTATCGGGCTGGAAGGCACGTATGAAATAATCTGAACTGAGGACAATGACTTGTTCGGCCTTCTTGCTTTGATCGGTATAAGGTAGCACTATCGGCCAGCAGGCGCCCGGTGAAAAATATCTGCCCCGCTTGGTGTCGAACTCCCATACCTTTTTTCCCGTCTTTCGGTCGATGGCATAGAACATGGCTCCCCAGGTTCCTATATATACATGTTCTTTGTTTACGGCAGGGCGCGATTCTATGTATCCCTGCAAACCTTCGCAAACCCAGTTCAATGTGCCGTCGGCCAGTTTCAGTGAGTAGAACTTGCCGTTGCTGCTACCGATGTAAATGGTTTCGTTGGCAACCACCGGACAAGCCACAATAGGATAGTTGGTATTGTATTTCCAACGTACGGTTCCCCGCTTCTTGTCCAGCGCATAGACGAAACCGTCGCACGAAGAAACGATGACGAGTTTCGGGGTAATGAAAGGGGCGGAGAAGATTTTGTTTCCCGTAGTGTAGGTCCACAAGGTTTCTCCGTTGGTGGTATTGAGGGCATGAACCACACCCGCGGTATTAGTATAAACGTATAGGCTACCATCAATGCCGGCTTGTGAGGCCACGTCCGTCACATCTTTGAGTTTCCAAACCTCACGGATGGAAGGGTAGGTAGCATTGATGGAAAAGTCCGGCCGATAGTAAACCGTATCCTTCTTCCCGGCTGGAGATTGCAGTTGAATAGTGTTCCAAGCCGGACGGGTTTCGGTCTTGATGATCCGTTCGTTGAACTCCAGTGTATCACCACGCAGGTGTACCAGGTTATATCCGCCTATGGGGTCTTCCCTTCTTAAGGAAGAACGACCTATAACGGCAGGAATTCCTTCGGCATCGTAAGCATGGTTCACGTGTAGGTGTCCTCCGAGTATTGCCTGGATATTGCGTGTTTTGAGAATGTCGATAACTTCGTACCAGTTACTCAGATCCTGATTGAGAGGAAAGTGATTGATGAAGATAATGGGTTGCTTTGCCGGAGTAGCACGGACGATGGAGTCGAGCCACAGAATCTCTTCGCGGGGGATGTGAGGCGGTCCCATACGTAGGCTTGGTCCGGCGCCACAGCCGATGAAACGAACTCCCTGCCAGTCATAACAAAAATGGGAAGCCTGGAAAATCTTGTCGAACATCGTGCATCCGTTTTCACTCCAGTTTACATCATGATTGCCGGGAATGAGGAAATAAGGCTTCCTGAAATCTTTCAGAATGTCTTGCAGCAGATAGAATTCTTTGGTATCACCGAATTCGGTGACGTCGCCGCTGAGAATAGTGAAATCAACATCTGGATTAGCATTGATGTCTTCAATGGATTGCCGCAGATCATCTTCGGCATAGGCGAAAGAATTGAGGTGTACATCGCTGAGCCAGGCGAAAGTGAAGGCTCGTTGGTTGATGTCTTGCCCGTAGGAGAGGACAGACAACGCTATCACGCAGATAGCCAATAAAATTTTTTTCATGATTTTTGGGGGTATTAGTAAGTGTTCCCCCAAAGATAAAAAGTTTCTGCGGTAAAACATTACTTTTACCGCAAAAACAAATCATTACGTTACATTCGCTACCAATACATATCCCTGATTTCTAACAATTCAAGGACTACTCATTTACTATTATTGTGTATTGCTTCCGGCTTTTCTATCTATCTATTTATTTATTGAGAATCCCAGTTTCTGCAATCCGTTTTGTACATCCGGATGGCTCATAAAGAGGTTCCATAGCAATCCGGTGCGATAGTTCTCTATCATGACGGCTATCGGGCCTTGGTCGATGGCGAGATATCGCTTGGGATACCAGTTATCAGTTTCGCTAAAGGCATCGTAGAAACCGTAAGGCCCGAATAGCTTATCGCCCATTCCGTAGAGGTGCCGCATCACAGCCAGCGACTGCTCCGGTGTATAGACAATGGATGAAAGGGCGGCAGTAGGGGAGATGACTCCCTGGTCGTCTCGTTCATTCGGCATGTGGGCGGCATATCCGTTGACGGAGTAGCTCGCGGTCAGTCCCCAGCAGTCCGGGCCGAAACCTTTGTAGTGCTTCGGATTGCGGATGCAATAAGCACGGTTCACAAGCGTCAGGTTGCGCATTTCGTCAAAGTAGCTGGAACAATATTCATCTTTCAGGTTTGTCGGATCCAATCCGAGGAAAGAATAATGTGCCCAGAAGAGTGGCCCGGCTTCACAACCTTGATAGCGCAAATGAAGTTCGATGCCTTCTACTTTATGGGGATCGACGATGGCACCGTTCTGTGCCCAACCGTCATGATAGACAGCGGCGGGAACACCATGTGTGGGAGAGGCTGCAGCAAGCAGGTACATGATAAGGCATTCATTATAACCATGTACAGGGAAATCCATTGCCCAGCCATATTCGGGACTCCAATGCCAGTAGAGTACATTCTGATCG
>USSR01000290.1 GCA_900557355.1 uncultured Bacteroides sp. | reverse complement strand
TTTAGATGAAAATTCAATAGGTATATTATATGAGAGTAGTCAGTCGGATTTAGCTTTTATAAAAATCAATTTAATAGAGATTTTAAAGTAAACGGACATGAATAATAAAACTTCAAATATATATCCTTGGGTAGTGGTTGGGCTGCTGTGGGGTGTTGCCTTGTTGAATTATATGGACAGGCAAATGCTTTCCACTATGCGAATTCCAATGATGGAGGATGTGCGGGAATTGGAATCAGCAGCCAATTTCGGTCGCCTGATGGCTGTATTCTTGTGGGTATACGGACTGATGAGTCCTTTATCGGGGATTGTCGGTGATCGTATGAGCCGCAAATGGTTGATTGTAGGTAGTCTGTGTGTGTGGTCAGGAGTTACTTACTTGATGGGATATGCCACCACTTTCAATCAACTCTACTGGTTGCGTGGAATTATGGGAATTAGTGAAGCGTTGTATTTACCTGCTGCTTTGTCATTGATTGCCGATTTTCATAAAGATAAGACTCGTTCGTTGGCTGTGGGAATACATATGACAGGGTTGTATGTGGGACAGGCTATCGGTGGATTTGGAGCTACTTTTGCAGCAATCTATTCCTGGCATACAACATTCCATTGGTTTGGTATTATAGGTGTGGGTTATGGTGTTATTCTGGCATTTCTTCTGCGTGATAAAGAGAGAGGAAGTGTATCTGAAAATCAGAAGATGAAAAAGATTCCTGTATTGAAGAGTTTGGGAATGTTATTTTCCAATGTCTTTTTCTGGATTATCTTATTTTATTTCTGTGTACCGGGCACCCCGGGTTGGGCGGCAAAGAACTGGTTACCGACTCTTTTCTCTGACAGCTTATCTATTGATATTTCGGTAGCAGGTCCTATGTCTACTATTTCTATAGCTTTGTCCTCACTATTCGGCGTGTTGGCAGGTGGATATATATCCGACCGTTGGGTATTAAAAAATGTACGTGGAAGAGTATATACTGGTGCTATGGGTTTGGGGCTTATCATACCTTCCTTGTTGTTTATCGGATATGGTCATTCTATTTTCGCACTGGTGATGGGGGCTATGCTGTTTGGGATAGGTTTTGGTATGTTTGACGCAAATAATATGCCTATTCTCTGTCAGTTTGTGTCTGCACGTTACAGGGCAACTGCCTATGGTATTATGAATATGTGTGGTGTATTTGCCGGAGCTATTATTACGAGCCTTCTGGGTGAGTCGATGGATGCCGGACATTTGGGACGCGATTTTGCGTTGCTTGCTATACTGGTATTTGTTATGCTGGTCATTTTGGTCACTTGTCTGCGACCTAAAACGATTGATATGAAAGATTAATCCTTATATAATTTATTCATTCTAATTTTATTTTTTATGAAAAACTCAATAAAGCATACTAAAGATTTATTAATATTATCGATGGTATTTATCTTATCATCTGTATTTTCAAATATTCAAGCAAATAATATTAATTCTGAAGATATAAAGGTCTCTGGTGTAGTACAAGACCAGACAGGAGTTGAATTACCAGGAGTTTCAATATCCGTAAAAGGTATGGATAAAGGTACTATCACCAATGCTTCCGGTGAATTTTCTATAATGGTTCCTCCTAATGCAACTCTGATTGTCTCTTTTGTCGGAATGGAAACAAAAGAGGTTGATATTAAGGGACGGAGAAATATTGTGATTGTTTTGGAAGAGAGTTCTGTGTTACTTGATGAAGTCGTTGCCATTGGTTATGGTAAACAGTCAAGAGCATTAATAACAAATTCTATTTCTAAGATAAATAAAGAGGAATTTCAAAAAGCACCAGGACAGAATCCGTTATTACAATTACAAGGCAAAGTTCCAGGTTTATCCTTACAAATATCTAATGGACAACCGGGGGCAGACCCTCAAATATTTATTCGTGGAGGTAGTTCTACTTCACCTGAAAGTGATACTCCCTTAATAATTATTGATGGTATAATATCACAAGGATTTAGAAATATATCAGATATGAATCCTGCAGATATAGAATCGATAGAAGTTCTGAAAGATGCTGCTTCTACTGCTATTTATGGTTCCAGAGCTGCTAATGGTATAATCTTGGTTAAAACCAAAGCTGGTCAGAAAGGGAAACCTACTGTCAGTTTAAGGTATACGTATGGAGTGGAACAACAACCGCAGAGAATTCCACTATTGAATGCACGGGATTATATAACATTATCCCGTTCTAATATTGCGAAATTTAATCAGGCTGATTTGACATATAATGGAAAGGAAGATCAGGCAAAATTCTTAAGTGGTTCTTTTGGTATGTCAACAGGAAATCCGAGAAACTCTAAAAATACACTTGAATTTTTGGATGTTTATTTGCAAAAGTATGGTCAAGGTTATGTGAGTAATCTGCTGGAACATGAGGGCTGGCAAACCATGGCGGACCCTGTTACGGGAAAACAGCTCATCTTCCAGGATAATGACTTTCAGAAAGCAACTTTCACAACAGGACAAAAGCATGAGGTTGATCTTAGTATTAGTGGAGGAACAGAGGCGATTAACTATTATGTAGGTTTAAGATATTTGAATCAGGATGGTATACTTAGAGGTACAAATTATAAAAATTATAGTGTCTTATTTAATGGAAATTATAAATTAAGTGAGGCATGGAGTTTGTCTACTAAAGCTAGTCTGCAGGTTAGAGATGCTGTGGGAGGTGGAAATACAGTCAATACTATATCTCGAAGTATATTAACACCACCGACCTACAGATTGTACTATGAAGATGGAACTCCAGCCCCCGGAGAAGGTATTTCTTCTTTCAGAAGTAGATTGCATGAGATTTATTATAAAACAAATTATGATGATACTAGTGTGTATAGGACAACTTTTCAGTTGGGTGCAATCTGGAATATTTTACCTGGGCTAGTTTTAAAACCAACAGCCTATTATTTTGGAACTGAAGGTATTGAGAATTATTTTCAGGCAGATAATGAGACGACTGGAAATACAATCCGTCCTGCTTCAGCTAAGCATAACTATGACAGACATTTGCAGGGAGATTTGGTTCTTTCGTATGATAAGAAAATCAAGGAGCATAATATAGGAGCTGTAGCAGGTGCCAGTTATACTCATGATTATAGTTACAGACTTTCGGCAAGCGGTAGTGGATCTTCTATAGATTTAATTCCAACATTAAATGCAACGGCAGATAGTACACAAAGAGCAAGTTCTACTAAGACAATGGAAGCTACTTTAAGTTATTTTGGACGTGTAAACTATGATTATAAAGGTAAATATATAGTTTCTGTCAGTATGCGTGCAGATGGTTCTTCACGGTTTGCAGAAGATAATAAATGGGGATTTTTCCCTGGAGTATCAGCTGGATGGAATATGCATAGGGAAAATTTCTTCAAGCCATTAGAAAGTATTATGAGTCGTTGGAAATGGCGTGCAAGTTGGGGGCGTACGGGTAATAACAATTTGAGTGTTGCCAATTCAAGAGGTGAGTACAAAATTACAGATACTAATTATCAAGGATCAGTAGGTATACTAAATACAACATTAAAAAATTCTCAATTACGATGGGAAACGACGGAATCGTATGATATCGGAGTCGATCTCGGATTTTTTAATAATAGATTGGGATTATTAATTGACTACTATAATAAACTGACATTTGATAGATTGTATGATGAACCTTTATGGAATTCTACGGGCTTTAGTTCGATTAAGAGTAATTATGGTTCAGTAAGAAACTCCGGAATAGAAATAGAGTTGAATGCTACTCCTATTCAAACCAAAGATTTTTCATGGGATTTATCATTGACGTTTGCTTACAATAAAGGAATCGTAGTAGATTTACCGGATAATGGAGAAGAGAAAAATCGGGTAGGAGGTAATTTTATTTATGATCCTGCTACAGGAGGTACTAAAAAGGTTGGGGGAATTGCTGAGGGCGAAAAGTTTGGTGGAAGATGGGCGTTTCATTATTTAGGAACCTATCAAACGGAAGAAGAAGCAGCTAAAGCCCCTAATGATCCTAATGCGCAAGGTAGAAAGAAACATGCAGGAGATGCCATATTTGAAGACGTGAACAATGATGGGCAATTGGACTCTAAAGATATGAAATTCATGGGATATATCCGACCGGATAAGGTAGGAGGTATTGTCAACTCTTTCAAATATAAAGGACTTACTGTACGAGTTGTAATGGACTGGGCTATGGGACATGTGATAGATAATGGTTTTAAAGGACAGATAATGGGTAGTTCACGTAATAACAATAATGCCATAAAAGACGCAATGACCAATTCCTGGCAAAGTGCGAATGATGGAACGAAATATCCTAAATATACAGTTCAAAGTGATTACGATTATCAATATCGAAATCATATGAGATGGGATAATCAAATAGGCAGTTCTGAAAGTGGGAGTACCAACAATAGCCTGTATTTTAGTAAAGGAGATTATCTGGCATTTAGAGAAGTGTCTTTAAGCTATATGCTACCATCAACTTGGGTTAGAAAAATAAGATTGAGTGGAGTGGAAGTTTTTGCTGGAGCATATAACATAGGTTATATAAAGAAATATGATGGTATGTTTCCTGAAATATATACCGGAGTGGATTATGGGGTATACCCAAGGCCAAGACAATATAATATGGGAGTAAAAATTAATTTCTAATTAAATAAGACTTGTAATTATGAAACAAATTAAATCAATATTATTAGGAATTTCATTGTTTTTGTTACATTCATGCAATTTGTTGGATGTAGATACAGTTTCAAGTATAACGGGAGACGGGTACTGGAATACAAAGGGGGATGTAGAAAGCTATTTGATAGGTATTTATACTAAGTTACGTGATACTTCTAATTCAACTCTTCATTTTGAAGATAGAGGAGATGCTTTTACAACAGGTCTGGAAGGTGGTCCATCGAATTTGTGGGCGCAGAATCTGACTTCACAAAACGGATATGGTTGGTCAAGTTATTATTCGGTAATTCAGCATTGTAATATGTTATTAAAGTATACTCCTGGAATAAGTTTTGGAGTGGAATCTGATAAAAACAGGCTGTTGGCAGAAGCATATTGCATAAGGGGATATATGTATTTCTGTGTAGCTCGTATATGGGGAGATGCTCCTATAGAACTGGAACCGACAGAAAGTTCCAATAAGCCTAAATTAGCAAGGGAGCCGGCAGAGCAAGTTTTAGAACGGGCTCTAAGTGATGTGAATGCAGCAATCAATCTCTTCCCGGAAGAAAGTTATACGAATGGAAAAGGAAGAGCCTCAAAACCGGCATGTTATGCACTGAAAGCCGATATTTTGTTATGGAAAGCGAAAGTCTTGAATGGTTCTGAGCAGGATTTGAAAGATGTTATCACTTATGCTGATTTAGCAAGTAAAGGTCTTTCTTTTGAAGACAATTTTGCCGATATTTATGGTACTAAATATGGAAAAGAAGTGATATGGACTATTCACTTTGAGATTTATGAAAAGGAAGCCCAATATAGTCAAAGTTTGAAGCCAAGAGATGTATTTGTGGAAAAGGCAGTAAATAAAGATGAAATACCTTATGCAAAAGGTGGGGCTCGCAGTACTTATGCACCAAGCTCTTTTTTAATAGATCTTTTTTATGCTAATCCCACTGATATTAGAACAAAAGAGTCTTTTATAATAGCTAAGGATGCGGGAGGAAATGAGATCGGTATTTTCGATAATAAGATGAAGGGGACAAAAACAGAAGGTGATCGTACCTATGATTCGGATATTATCATTTATCGACTTGCAGAGATGTATTTGTTCAAGGCCGAAGCTTATGCAGCATTGAATCAGACACCGCAGGCTATCATTGAGTTAAATAAAGTCAGGGATCGTGCTAAGATAGGTATTTATAATGGAAGTACGGATAAAAAAGTAGTGGAAAAGGAGATTCTGAATGAGCGTGCAAGAGAATTATATCTTGAAAGGAAAAGATGGCCTGATCTTCTCAGATTCCATTTTGGTGGAACAATAGATGTCTATCAGGAAGTTCCGAACTTGAAAAAGAAAGCTATTGATAATATTATTATTCCATTATATCTCGCAATTCCACTAAGTGATATGAATATTAATCCTAATCTGAAACAAACCCAAGGATATGAAAACTTATAAGATTCTGACATGTATATTTCTTATGACGAGCCTATTTACACAGGCTTGTCAAAAAGATGATGATTCACAAGATACTCCGGTTCCACCTTCACCTGAAGAGGAAGTTCCAGCATCCCAATTCGATTATGTCTATAGTCAGGGAGTAGACGGATATGAAGTCTATAGAATACCTGCTATTGTTAAAACGCAGAGTAATACCTTATTGGCATTTGCAGAGGCTAGAAAAGCTAGAAGTAATGGAGACAGTGGAGATATAGATCTTGTTGTTAAGCGTTCGTCTGATAATGGAAAAACATGGAGTAAACAAATAATGATATGGGATGATGGGCAGAATACTTGTGGAAATCCTGTTCCGATTGTTGATGATAAAGGTAGAATACATTTGTTAATGACATGGAATTATCAAACAGATAAGTGGGGAACAATAACCAATGGAACCGGAGAAAACACTCGGCGTCCGTATTATACCTATTCGGATGATGACGGTGTCACTTGGGCATCTCCTGTTGAGATAACTTCTGCTGTGAAAAAAGAAAAATGGGATTGGTACGCTACTGGACCTTGTCATGGTATTCAAATTCAGAAAGGGACCAATAGGGGACGTTTAATTGCTCCAAACTATTTTACTACTAGGGAAAATGGAAAAGTAAAAAGTTATTCGCATATTATTTATTCTGATGATTACGGAAAGACATGGAAACCAGGTGAACCAACTCCGGTTAGTGGTGTTGGCGAATGTTCTGTTGCTGAAATAGGAGAGGGAACTTTAATGTTGAATATGAGAGCGGATGAAGGATTCTACCGAAAAAATAGTATTAGTCAGGATGGTGGTATAACGTGGTCTAATCCTCAAGCTAGCAACGATCAAATAGATTGTAAATGTCAGGGTAGTATACTATCAATAGGACAATCTGTTTTTCTCTCAAATGCAGCTTCTGCTACAGAACGTATTAATATGACTATTAAGAAAAGCTCTGATGGTGGAAAAAGTTGGAAAGGGCAATATATTGTGTATGAAGGAAACTCTGGTTATTCGGATTTGGTTGAACTCTCTGATTCACAGATTGCTCTTATATATGAAGGTGGAGAAAAAAGATATACAGATGGATTGGCTTTTAAAGTTGTCAATATAAAATCGATACAATGAATTGGTGTCAATACATATTGTTCAGACTGTTTTTATTTTCCTGTTCTGATGTGCAGGAGAATACAGATATAAGTTTAACACGCATAAATATGAGTATAAAGAAAAGTGCGGATAATGGTAAAACATGGTCGGCAGGATATGTCGTATATAGTGGGGCTTCGCCTATTCTGATATCGTAATGTTCTCTGATAATGAAATAGGAATTTTATATGAAAATGGCAGCTCAAAGCTATACGAAAAGATTAGTTTTGAGAGAATTAGAATTAATAAAATACAATGAATTTAATATATCACTGATATGAAAAGAAAAGTTTTATATTTATTACAGTGTGTCGTTATGATAGTATTGTCTGCTTGTTCTGAAGATGATTTGCAATCATTACAGGCAGCATTTGAATCGAATGTTCAGGAAGTCACAATGGGTGAAAGTGTCACTTTCAAAGATGCTTCTATCGGTGAACCGACTAAGTGGAACTGGCATTTTGATGGAGGAGAACCGGAGACTTCGGTCTTATTCAGTCCTAGTGTTGTGTACAATAAACCTGGAGTTTATTCTGTCATTTTGTCTGTTGGACGAGGAAGCAATGTTAATGAAATTGTGAAAGAACAATATATTACTGTCAACTACCCATCTCAGATAACAGCCAACTTCTCTGCAGATAAGACTACTGCAACAAATGAAGATATTATATCTTTCAAAGATTTATCTAAAGGCTATCCTAATGAATGGTTGTGGAGTTTTACTCCTAAAGAAGGTGGAGAAATTATTACTTCAACAGAACAAAATCCACAAATGATGTTCTCTCCGGGAATTTATACGGTTAAATTAGTGGCAAAAAATCCGAAAGCATCTTCTGATAAAGTAAT